>JBGSME010000261.1:0-5467 GCA_041740335.1 Bryobacteraceae bacterium
ACTGCCTGTACGATATCGCCGAACGGACTTACATCCCGGGACTCCGGCATCTGCGGCGTGACGGAGCCGGTGGCGTCCGAGTGCAGCCGCAATATACGCCGCCGCGCTGGCGCGCGATCGAGGACGAGCGGGGCCGCGTGGTGGTGGCGGTGAATTACAACATGGATGTGGGGGATGCGTGGGAGCATGCCGATATGCCGGAGTATCCGGAGGCGATGACGAGCTTGGCGTACCGGTTTGGGATCAACTATATCGTCTATTCGATGACGCATTGAGTTACGATGGTCCGGTGCTGTTTCGCCGGCTCGCCACGCTTACACTCGCGTTCGCAATCGTGCTGACATCGGCTGACTGGCCCCGTTTTCGCGGACCGGACGCGAATGGTATCGGAACCAGTGCACGCGCCCCGCTCGACTTCAGCCCCGGCAGTGGATTTGTTTGGAAAAAGCCCATCGCTCCGGGCAAGTCGTCCCCGGTACTCTCGGGCACCCGCCTCTTCCTGACCGCGCACGACGGGGACCGTCTGTTGACGTTCGCGCTCGATCGCGCGACCGGCCGCACGCTGTGGACCCGTGAACTGCGGCGGAGGCAGCTCGACAAGCGCAACGAGACCAACGATCCCGCCACGCCAACTCCGGTTACTGACGGCAAAGTCCTATTCGTCTTCTTCGCCGACTTCGGGCTGGCCGCCTACACAGTGGATGGCCGCGAGTTGTGGCGATGCCCGCTCGGCCCGTTCACCAGTCCGCATGGGATCGCATCTTCACCGCTATTGATCGACGGAATGCTGGTGCTGATGCTTGAGCAACTCGAGAACGGAGCTATCATCGGCGTCGACGCCGCGACCGGAAAGGTCACCTGGAGCGAGGCGCGGCCGCCGTCGCTCGGCGGGTCCTTCGCGACGCCGGTGGCATATCGAACGCCCGGAGGAGAGTTACAGGCGGTTGTAACTTCGCCCTTCGAGCTAGCGGCATACGCGCCGCGCACCGGAGAGAAGTTATGGCGGGTGGGCGGCCTGGCGCATCAGCCAAAGTCCAGTCCGGTGGTGGTGGGTGACGTGATCCTCACCGGCGTACAGGGGGACAACGCGCGGGGCAAGTTAAAGAGCTGGGAAGAGATGCTCGGCGACCTCGACAAAAACGGCAACGGGCGGGTGGAAGGAGCGGAGATTTCCGGATCGGTCGCCGACTATGATCATGACGGCGACTTCGATCGCACCGACTATGACCGTTGGTTCGTGGAGAAGTCGCCGCCGAGCCAGTTGATGGCAGTGCGCCCGCGCGGGCGTGGCGACCTTACCGGGCGCGCCGTTGTCTGGAGCATAGATCGCGGCGTCCCGCGGGTGACTACGCCGCTCGCCTACGATGGCGTCGTCTATCTGATGCGCAATGGCGGCATTCTCACCGCACTTGATCTCAAGACCGGCGCATTGCTCAAGGAGGGCCGGCTACAGGGCGCAATCGACGAATATTTCGTCTCGCCGGTGGCGGCAGCGGGACGAGTGCTCGCCATAAGCCGCGGGTGTAAGCTGACTTGGATCAAGGCCGGGCGTGAGTGGGAACCGGTGCGTATGAGTGATCTCGACGATGAATGCTTCGCGACTCCGGCGCTGGCCGAGGACGGCATATTCATCCGGACGGCGACCTCAATGTACCGGTTCGCGGAAGACAACCGGTCTACGAGTAAGTGAACACCGCGGTGGCAGTGCAATCGGCGCCGGCGACGACGCGGACCCAATAGGCTCCAAAGCCGTCAGGGAATTCGTGAGTAACTTCTTTTCCGGCGGGGACACGGAGTGACTCATAAGTCCGCCATAGGCCGGTTCCGGTAAAATCGACTTCCACGCGAAACGCAACTTGGGTGGGCGCGCCGTGGTGAATGCGCAGCGATTTTCGATCGTAGCCGGTCATCAGGTAGGGGTCCGACGGAATAGTCCCGATCACAGGCGAATCGAGCCAGGGGCCGCCTTGGCCGCGCGGCTTGCCCATGCGCCAAAGATCGTCGATTGCGCCGAGCCAGAGGGCGGCGCGTCCGTCAGTTGAGCGAACAATGTGCGCGGAGGCGGGCGCGTCCTGCGCAACACCGCTAAGAACAAGCATCCCGCGATGGCTGGTGAAGTCATGGATGCGGCGGTTGTGCGTGCATACGGGGCGCACCAGGGCGACGCCGCCAGCGTTATTGGCGGGCAACTCGTAGAAGGATCCGTGCGCCAGAAGCAGGTCGCGTTCGGTTGACGCTTCCCGCGCGATGCGAGCCGGACCCAGCGGCGATTTCCGGTCAAAATCAGCGGAACCCTTTGGCAGCCGCCAACGTTTGCCCTCTTCGTCGTAATAGATCACCGAAGCGGCATCGGTCTCAAGCAGCGGCTGCTGCGGGGTACTGATGGGGATCGCGAGGTTCTTGTTGACCCATGCGAGCAGAGCCGCGTCATCGACCGCCTTAAGTTCGAGATTCGCGCCGAGCTCATAGAGTGCGGGGGCAGTGGGACCGCTTCGAACGGCGCGCTGGGCGGCGAACAGCAGCGTGCGTTTGTTGTCGCCGCGATTCCAAAGGAGCCCGGCGTTGAACTCGGTATCCGCGGGCGCCGCAATGCCGCGGAAGATCGAATCGACTTCTGGCGCACGCGGGTCCGCATTCGAATACTGGAAGAACACCGTGGCGGCGGTTGCGTCCCGATCGGTGTGGACCCGCACCCAGGCAGCTCGATCAGCACCGTCGAAGATATGCCGCGCGTAACCCATCGCCGGCACGCGAATGTCGCGAAGCTTTGACCATTGCCCGTCGCCGCGCTTGTCGGCCTCGATATGGAACGTGACCGCCTCGGCAGTGTCGTGCGTGAGATGGACCATGCGCCGATCGAAACCGTCGAAAAGGAATGGCTCTGAGTGTTCGCCGGCGCGGACAGCGTCATTGATCCAAACGCCTCCACGTCCAAGCGCCGGCCCGAGTTCGTCCAGTTTCGCGGGCGGGATGAACCATAGGTTCGATTGCGATTGGCCGGGACCGGCGATGCGCCCTTTGCAGTTTCGCTTGTTGAGAAACTCGTTGCGAGCGGCGTCGTCAGAGCCAAGAACCAGGCGATCCTGCCAACGCGCAAAGTCGCCGATGACGCGAATATACGTGGATCGAGGCGCAATGCCAGCCGAATGCGAAGCAGTGAATGATTTGGGGAATCTCCAAAACGTCCCGTGCATGGTCATCAACAGGTCCGTCTCGCCGATGTCGCGAATCCGGGGCCACTCGGTGTTCCAGCCGTGCGCGCCATCGTAGGCGTGGCTGGCTTTGGGTAGGCGGAAAGAGTGCCAACGGCCTGCTTCAAGCACCATCAGGATCAGGGACCGGTGGTCCCATCCGACGGTCCAAATAGGGCCGGTGGCAGGGTTCGCATTCCCGTAGAGATCACCCGGACCAGTAACTTCGGTGAACTGATTACGGCGAATCACTCGCCATTCCTTGCCGTCCCATTCGGCAAGGCAGCCGGAGGGCGTTGAGGGCGGCCTTCCACCGGTGTCGTACTCGCCGTTGTTGGCGTAGACGAGGCGGCCCTGGCCGGAGTAGAGCCCCTTGCCATGGTAGCCGGGTAGAAGCGGGCCAGCGATCCCCGCGGAAGGGTCGCGTTTCGGGATCATGTTGGCGTCTTCGTAAAGTTGTTGAACCGCGAGGGTGTGGACGTCCACTTCGTAGAAGCCCTCTTCCATCGTGGCGAGATAGATCTTGTTGGCGGGATCGGTCAGGTGGCGGGCGTTGCCGGTGGGGCGTCCGAAAGCTTTTTCGTAGGGGATGACCCGGACGTTCGCCGAACCGTCGATGGCGTAAGGCCCGAGAAACAGTTGATTCGATTCGCGGTGAATCATGCGATTGGCGGGCGTTCCGCCGATGCTTTCGGGACGGACGATCTGTTGGAGGTCCGGCGTGATCTCGTACAGTTTGTCAGCAGAGCCAGCGGGGCGATGCGGCGAGTAAGTGACTACCCACAGGCGTCCAGCCCACGGAACCACCCCGCCGGTGCCGCACTCGTTGTCCTCATTGAACATCGCCAGATGTGGATAGATGCCGCTGATCGAACGTGGCGCGGCCTGGGCGCGGGCTACCGATGCCAGCGGCGCCAGAGCAGAGACAAAGAACGTCCGGCGCTTCATCGCTTCACCCAGATCGGCGAACTCCAGGCAAGTTGGCCATCGGCCTGCTGGACGCGCACATAGTAATAAGATTCGCCTGTTTCCGCACTGGCATCGGCATACTCGAACGACGCTTCGGCCGAGTTCGGCTCCACCTTATGAATGTAAGTATTGTTGCGGATAACGTCGATCTGGGCGATCGGCGCGGTGCCTATCGCGTGAACCTCCAGCTTGGGCGTCGCGGAGGACTCGATAATGTCACCCATGATTGCCGTGCCGTTCAGCCGGACATCGAGGATGATCGAATCCGTCGCGGCGTAAGTATGGCGCCGGCGCATGGCGTCGAGCAGACCTTCGCGGGTAAAGTCCTCCACTAAGATACAGGCATACGAGGTGTGCGTGGCGACATGGTCCGAGCTCGACTGAACTCCCAGCTTGTAACCTTTGGCCCAAGCGTTCCAGACATAACCGGCGGGGCGGAGACCCGTATGGACGGGCTTGTCCCCTTCCTTCCATGCGCGCGGCGCGCCGGCGTGTTCGTAACTCGATTCGAACGCCTGGTAGATCTCGACGATCGGTTCCAGTTCGGGATCGTTGTCGCGCCAATCGGTGCCCTGCGGTGTCGCGGAGGTATGCGAAGTGGCGATGCCGCGAGTGCGCTTTAGATACGGATAAAGTAGCGGGCCGGTGTGCAAGCTGCCTTGCTGTTCCTGCGGCCCGATGCGGAGGACGGGATTTCCGCGTTCGGCCCAGATGACGTTGCGATGGCCGTTCGGATAGCGGACGCTGCGTTCGTATCCGTAGAGGACTACGAAGCGCTCCGGCATGTGATAAAGGTCATTCGATTTCTGAGTGAACCACCAGTTGTACTCGTCGTCGGAGCCCATCTGGTGATCGCCGACGTGGGCGTAGTCCATGCCGGCGGCATCGAGCGTATAGCGGTAAAGATCCTCGAGCATCCCGTCGCCGGAGCCATCTGCGGAAAGTTCGGTGTGGCGATGGAGATCGCCGCGGACGATTCTGTACGTCTTGCCGTTCAGCGTGATGCGGTGGCCGCGGATTCGGCTGGTGTCGGCGCTCTCATTGGCGTGGGTGCTCAACGGCGCCGTCTGGGAGGCAAACGGAGTACCAGCGAGCTTGGATTCAGCGCCGCGAGCCGGAAAAGAGGCCGCCTTGATGTCGACTTCCCGCGCGTCGGCGCGATTCGTCCAAGGCTGATTGTCCGTGGCCCATGCGACGTGTACGGCGGAGTTGGTAGCGGCGATCGAAGCACGCATGCTGTTGCGGCCGATACTCTGGGCCATCTCGACCGCGGGCAGCCAGCGATCCCCATCCAGTCGCGTGTAGAA
>JBGSME010000262.1:0-9582 GCA_041740335.1 Bryobacteraceae bacterium
GCGTGGTTGCCGGCCGAAGCCGCGATGACACCGCGTTCGCGCTCGGGGGCGGTTAGCGTCAACAAGCGGTTCAATGCGCCACGCTCTTTGAAGGAGCCGGTCATCTGCAGGTTTTCGAGTTTGAGGAAAATACGATTCCCGGTGAGTTTGGAGAGCGTCTGCGACTGGGCGCAGGGCGATAGATAGATGGACTCGCGGATTCGATCGAGAGCCTGTTCGACGTCGTGGACCGTGATCATGCGGGATTCCTCAGAATAACAACCACGCGAACGTTTTGTGGGTGATCCGCGGCCCGGCGTAAAATGGACTCATGCATCGAGCTTGGCAGATTACCGGCGAGTTCGCCATCGACAAACTTACGCTTTCGACGTTGCCGGCGGCGGAGCCGGGTCCTGGGCAAGTGATGGTGGCGGTGCGAGCGGTGTCGCTCAATTTCCGTGATTTGTTGGTGGCGCGCGGGCTCTACAGCAAGAAGCTGCCGCTGCCGTTGACAGTGTGTTCCGACGGCGCGGGCGAAGTGGTGGCGGCAGGCGAAGGCGTGACGAGGTTCAAGGTTGGGGACAGGGTGGCCGGAACTTTCATGCCGGCGTGGATATCGGGAGAGGCGAGCGACGCGAAGGCTCGCAGCGCACGGGGGGCGTTTGCGCAAGGCGTGTTGACGGAGCGCCTGGTGTGCGACTCGGAATCCCTGGTGGCGATCCCGGGCGGGTTGGGTTATGAAGAAGCTTCCGCGCTACCGTGCGCCGCGGTAACGGCGTGGAACGCGCTGGTGGTTGAAGGACGGGTAAGAGCCGGTGATACGGTGTTGGTGCAAGGGACGGGTGGGGTTTCGATTTTCGCGCTGCAACTGGCGCGCGCGGCCGGGGCACGAGTGATCGCGACGACATCGAGCGAGGCGAAGGCGGATCGGCTCCGGACGCTTGGCGCGCACGAAGTGATTAACTACGTGGAGCGGCCGGATTGGGAAGAGGCGGCGCGGAAGCTATCGGGTGGCGGCGTGGATCAGGTGATCGAAATCGGCGGGGCGGCGACGATGGGGAAATCGATCCGCGCGGCGCGAATGAGCGGATTCATCGCATTGATCGGCAATCGCGCGGACGGACCGGCGGACGTGAATCTGACCGCGGCGCTGATGAAGGCAATCCGGATACAGGGTATCTTCGTGGGGTCGCGGGATATGTTTGAAGCGATGAACCGCGCGATCGCGCTACACGGGATCCGGCCGGTAGTGGACCGCGTTTTCGCGATGGAAGAAGCCCGGGAGGCGTTCGAGTATTTGGCATCGGGGAAGCACTTCGGCAAAGTCTGCATTTCGGTGGATGCGGTTTGATAGAATCGGCAATCGTTATGAAAGAAACGCACAAGAAACGCATCACGCGGCGAGCATCGATTCTCGGGACGGCGGCAGCGGCGGTTGGTATGGCCGAGGCGCAAAGCGGCGCCATGGGAATCCAGTTGCATGTGGACCTGGAGGTGGATCCGGCGAAAGAGAAAGAGATGCTCGACAACTACCGCAAGGTATTTCGTCCGGCGATCCGGAAGCAGCCTGGATTTGTGGATGTGCAGATGCTGAAGTTCCGGGAGGCGATGGTGGGGAGCGCAGGCGCGTTCAACTACCGGTTGTTGATTGGATTCCGGACGGAGGAGCAGCGGAAGGCTTGGGTGGCCAATGATGAGCATCAGCGGGTGTGGCCGACCATTGAGCGGTGTTTGAAGGGTACGAAGTATCAGCCTTGGCTGTACGACGTGGCTTAGCGTATCGACCGGCTTGCTCGCCGTTTACCGCACCGTAGCCGTCGCGGCTCAGTTGGGCAAGTGCTAGTGCGACGTTTCTTTCAAGCGCTCGAGGTCGGCGGTGCGGAAGTCACCGGCGCGCGGTCCGGTCTTCTGGAGGCAATGGCCGAGAAGTAGAGTAGCGTCTTCGTCGCCGGAACTGCGGTCAAGCACGGCTCGAAAGCGTTCGGCGCAGCCCTCGTAGTGGCCGCGCTGCCAGAGAACATAGCCGAGATTGAAATGGTAGTCAGGGTCTGAGGGGTCCGCGGCGAGCGCCTTTTCAAGGGTCGCCACTGCTTCGGGCAGTTCCAGCCGGGCCTGCGCGGCGCCCAGATTGTTCCACACTTCGGCGGACGGGGCGCGATGCGCGACGCGATCGAATGATTCGCGGGCACCCTCGAAATCGTTCAATTCATACTGGCTCAAACCGAGAGTGAACGCCGCATCCAAATAGGAGGGATGCCCAGGGCCGACCTTACGGAGCCATTTCTCGGCCTCGCGATAGTTCTCCTTCTGATACTGGATCCGTCCGAGATAGTAAGCGGGATGCTCAAAGCCGGGATCGTGACGGACGGCTTGCGCGAAGAACCAATGCTTTTGTTCGGGGGTGGCGGCCATCAGTCCGCGGGAGTAACTTTCGAGAGCTGTGATGCGCACGGGCGGATGTCTGTTTCGAAACTCTTCGAGGGAACCGGCATCGCGCGGCCGCACCCAGCGGAGGACGGACCATGCGAGTTCGATGCGGGTTGTGCCTAGCTGCTCAAGGGGGCCGGTGATCGTGAATTCCTGAACACGGACGACGGACTTGCGGTCCATTACTCGCGCGACGGCGTGTAGCAAGCCGCGGCCGCCAGCCGATGAGGGGTCCGGCTTGAGTTCGAACTGGCCGTAGATGATCCGGTCACAGACGAGCGCTTCGCCGAGTTTCGCGGCAGAGGCGAGAGTGAGATGGGGTGACGTCTTGAGGGAAAGCTTCTGGGCGGACTGTTCCCTGGCATCGCGAGGTGTAACGCGGACGCCTACTTCTGAGAGGGATTCGCGGATACTCTCCGAAAGGCTTTCGCCGACCCAATCCAGATTGGAATCGCCGGTGCGGTTGGCGAAGGGGACCACCAGATACGAGTCCGCTCGAGCTGCCGCGCCGAAGCACGCAGACATCAGTCCAACGGCGGCGAGCAGGACATGGCCTCGCAGCATCTTTATCAGTGTAGCTGGTCCGCTGTCATGGGGGGCGGCCAAACGGGAATGTGTCTATGATATGATTCTGCAACATTCATGAATCAAAGTTTATGAATTGAAATTATTTTCAGGAGTCGTGCCATGTACGCGATCAAACGCGCAGTGTTGTATTGCTTGCTCGCCTTTTCCTCCGCCTATGCCCAGTCTGACCGCGGAGTAATCACAGGATCGGTAACCGACGCCGGCGGAGCGGTTATTCCGGCGGCGGAGGTGAAGGCCGTCAACATCGCCTCGGGCACGCCGTATGCCACGACGACGACGGCGACCGGGGACTACACGATTCCGTCGGTACAACCGGGCACGTATCGGGTGGCGGTGACCCAACAGGGTTTCAAACAGTTTCAGGTTTCGAATGTGGTGCTGACCGCGGGCGGAACGGTCCGCGTGGACGCGCGGCTCGAGATCGGGCAAATCACGGAGTCGATCGAGGTGGCGAGCGACATTGCACAGATTCAGACGGAGACGGCGAAGATCTCGACGCAGGTGTCGACGAAGATGGTGGACGAACTGCCGCTTGTCGTCGGCGGCGCGATGCGTGGCGCATTCGATCTGGCGTTGATCACGCCGGAAGCGAATGAGCCGGAAGACAAGGGCTTCAATATCGGCGGGGCGCAGGGGGGCTCTTATGGCGCGACCCTGGATGGTGTTTCGATTCTTACGACGCGGTTCAACTCGGTGGAGTGGGCGAACGTGAACACGCCGTCGGTGGACGCAATCACGGAGTTTGCGGTGGAGACAAACGGCTTCAAGGCGGAGTATGGGCGGGCGCAAGGGGGGATGATCACCTTCGCGTCGAAATCGGGGACGAACCAACTGCACGGGACGCTCTATGAGTTCCTGCGGAATGACGCGCTGGACGCGCGGCGGTTTTTCGAAGCGGAGAAGGGGAAATACAAACAGCACGATTTCGGGTATTCGGCCGGGGGGCCGGTATTCATTCCGAAGCTGTACGATGGCCGGAACAAGACGTTTTTCTTCACGGCGGGGGAGTGGTTCCGCAATCGGGTGGGAGCCGGGAGCGGCCGCTTCAGCGTACCGACATCGGAGATGTACAGGGGCGATTTCAGCAACTGGGTGGATGCCAATAACCGTCAACTTGCCATCTACGATCCGTCGACAACCCGGGCGAACCCGAGCGGCGCCGGTTTCATCCGGACGCCCTTCGCGGGCAATCAGGTTCCGCAAGCGAGATTCTCTCCGCTGATCCAGAACTATCTGAAAGAAGTGAGCAGCTTCGCGCAGCCGAACAATGGCGCGGCGCCGGGCACCAGTGACTACGTACGGAATAACTACATCAACCAAAGCGGCACGGCTCTCGATCCGTGGACGAAATACAGCGTGAAGGCGGATCATAACTTCGGGATCAACGACAAAGTCAGTTTTCTCTATAACTATGGGCTGCATGAACGGGTTCCGGGTCCGGATGGATTTCCGGGGCTGCCTGGGCCGCTGAACGCGAACCGGATCGACAATCAGAAGAGCCACGTATACCGGGGAACTTACTCAAAGGTGATCACGCCGACGCTGGTGAATTACATGTACGGCGGAGTGAACTTCTGGAAAGAGAACCACAACGCCACGACGCTGGATGGAAATTGGGAACAGAAGGGCATCTGCCTGAAGGGCGCGTGGGACTGCAACCGCAATCTTCTGCGAGCCGATTTCTCCGACTATACGAGTTGGGTGGCGAACGCATTCGACGGTTCGGAGAATTTTGTGTTCAGCTTCGGGAACGACCTCACGTGGACGAAGGGCAAGCACACGGTGAAGGCGGGGTATCTGTGGGAGCGGCTTCACTACAACGGCTTTGGGCAGCAGACGATTGGGGGGCTGGTGCGCGGCGACCGGCGATCGACCTCGATTCCGAACAACAACAACCTGAACACAGGCGGCGGGAACGGATTCGCCTCACTCCTGCTTGGCGAGTCATTCAGCGGCGGCACGGAGAATGACCGGTTCGTGGGCCAGCAATGGCGCAGCCACTCGTGGTACGTTCAGGACGATTTCAAGCTGAATTCGCGTTTGACGGTGAACCTCGGGATGCGGTATGAGTTTACGCTGCCGCCGCTGGAGCAAACCGACAAATGGAGCGACTTCGATCCGACGCGGCCGAACCCCAGAGCAAACGGGACGTTGGGCGCGCTGAAGTTCGCCGGGTTCGGGCCCGGACGGGAGAATTCGCGAACTATCACGCCGGGTTGGTTCGGGGGCATCAGCCCGCGCTTCGGGCTGGCGTACGCGATGGGGAGCAGCACGGTGATCCGCGCGAGCCTGGGACGCAGCTTTGGCGTGGCGAAGACGGTAACTGGATCGACTCACTTTGAAGGGTCGACGCTGGTGTTCCGGCCGTCCAGTCTCGACAATGGCGTAACTTCAGGCTTTCAGATCGATCAGGGGCTGCCGCCTTACACGAAGCCTCCGGTGATCGATCCGAGTTTTTCGAACGGCAACAATACAGCGTATTGGGACAACGAGGCCGTGCGGCTGCCGGAGACGTATCAGTGGACACTATCGATCCAGCGCCAGTTGAGCGGAACGACGGTTTTTGAGACTTCGTACAACGCCACCATCGGCGCCCATCTGGTGGCGGGCTTGAAGCGGATCAATCAACTACCCTTTAGCGTGTATGAGCAGTACGGCCGGAACGTGCTTGCGGCGAATATGAATTCGGCTCTGGCGCGAAACGCGGGGCTGACGAGACCGTACGCGAACATCGATTGCGACTTTTCGGCGACGTGCGCGCCGATCAGCGTGGCGCAGGCGCTGCGCCCGTTCCCGCAGTACCGCGACGTGCAGACCAGTTCCGGCCATGGCGACAAAAGCGGCCATTCGAGCTATCACTCGTGGGTTTCGAAAGTGGAGAAGCGGTACGCGGCCGGGGTGACGCTGCAAGCGTCGTACGTGGTTTCCAAGTTGTTGACCGACGCGGATTCCACCGATGCCGACAACAGCGCGCTCGATCACTACAACCGGCGGCTGGAGAAATCGATCGGGCAATACGATCTGACGCACAACATGAAGTTGACCTATATCTACGAGCTGCCGTTCGGGAAGGGAAAGGCGTTTCTCAACGACGGTCCGCTGGCGTGGGTGCTGGGCAACTGGCGAATCGCGGGAACGCAATTCTATTCGAGCGGCTTCCCGATCGCGCTGGTGAACTCGAACAACTATCTGCTGTTCAATGGGCGCGCAGCGGCTACGGTGAGCAGCTACGACGGCTGGATTGCGGACCACAAGAATCCGAACTGGTTGGGATCGGACCGCTTCTTCCAGCCGGCGGCCTTCTTCGGGGAACAACCGTTGGACCGGCTGGGTAACGCGACGCGATTCAATCCGAAGGCAAGGCAGCCTTGGAATCTGAACGAGAATTTCTCACTGGCGAAGAGTTTCCGCATCAGCGAATCGATGCGTGTGGATTTGCGGTGGGAGTTATTTAATGCCTTCAACCGGGTACGTTTCGCCACCGGGAGCAGTAACGTACAGGATCCGAACTTCGGGCGGGTGCAGGGGACTCTGAACGGCCCGCGGCGGATGCAGTTGGGCGCCAAGTTCTATTTCTGACGGAGAAAGGACCGGGCGCGTTTCCGTCGCCCGGTCCTTTGTCTGACTAGGAGGAGGTGCTACTTCTTCTCGCCGGCGACATGGAGACCCTTGTGGATGGCGTAGAGAGCCAACTCAAGGCGATCCGAGACACCGAGCTTGTCGAAGATATTGTGAAGATGGTTCTTGACGGTCTGTTCGGAGATGAACATCTTCTCGGCCATCTCTTTGTTTTTGTAGCCCTGGGCCACGAGTGCGACGATCTCACGCTCACGCGCGCTCAATGGGGAACGCTCCCGTCCGCCCTTGCCGCCATTCGATCCGCCACCTTCGTGAGGAGACGCAAACTGGCGCATGACAGCGGCCGTGGTGTGCGAATCGAGCCAGATTTCGCCCGAATTCACCTTCCGGATGCTCTTTACGATCAGATCCGGCTGCGTCTGTTTTACAACGATGCCGGAGCAGCCCATCTTCATGGCTTGCACCCACTCGTTTTTGTCTTCCGAAGCCGTTAGCACGATGATATGCACCTTTTTCGGCGAGTGCTGTAAGGTCTGGAGAGCTGTCAGCCCGTCCATGCCTGGCATTTTCAAGTCGAGCAACAGTACGTCGGGATGAAGCTCATCCACCATTTCGAGCGCCTGTCTGCCGTTCTCAGCCTCACCAGCGACCTCAATATCATCTTCGAGTTCGAGAAGCTTACGGAGCCCCTCGCGAACGATCGGATGATCGTCCACGATCACCACTCGAATTTTGCCTTTCTCACGCTTCGTTTCGACGACAGTTTCCTCGGGCACCGCGTCGCTCTGCGTCTCCTCCACAGGAGCGCCGACGGCATCCGATAGTAGTCCTATTTTCTCAGTCTGTGAAATCATTCCCTCTGGCATTGAGCCTCCAAGTACCACAACTTGATTCTAGTCCCGTACTGGTACTTTATCAACCTAGAGTACTCCTAGGGGGCGTCTTGAATCACCCCTAGTACTAAGTGATAAAAGCTCTTAGGGGTTGATTGCGCTAGAAATAGACGCGCCAGCGGACCCCTAGCGTTCTAGGTTGCACCACACGTGTTCCGACAAAGATCGACTGAAAGTTGTATACCGCCGTACGATTCCACAAGTTGTTGATTTGTGTCTGCACTTCCCAACGGCGGCGGCCTTCGCGGTTGTTCCTTGTATATCCGATGGCAAAATCATGAATGGTGCGTGGGCTGACGCGGGCGGGCGAGGAGTTCAACCGGACATAGGGCAAGAGGTCGGCGAAGTCGGGATCGAGAGCGACCACGGAGGGATCGGATGGGTTCGTCACCAGTCCGCTGTCGTAACGAATCGTATTGCTGATCCAAAAGGGCCGGCGCGCCGGCGCGTAGAACATGGTTGCCTGGCTGGACAAAGTCTGGTCATGATCGATGACAAAAGGACCGGCGGCGAGAACATCCACAGCGCCTTCGTTCAGGAACAATCCTCCGGTGAACGGCGGCGATGAAATGGCACGGTAATGGGTTAAGCTGAGCGATCCGGAAACACCTTGCCAGGCGGGAAGGTTCAACCGCGCCTCGGCGCCGTTCACGCGGATGCGGCTCAATGTCAGCGGGAAGATGACACCGGTGTTGAGGAAGTTGTCGTTATCCTGCTGATCGCGGGAGCGCTTGTGATAAACGGCCACGTTCAGGCTCGCCTTGCCGAACAGCGCCTGTTCAGCGCCTGCTTCAAAAACATCCTGCCGTTCCGGTTGTATACCGAGCGAGGCGGAGCCCAACGTTTCGCGGACGCGGGCCGGAGCGAGAGCGGCGGCGGCCGGAGAAGCGGAAAGCAGGAGATTCTCATTGGGCGGTGTCTGGAAATTCCGGTTGTAGGAGGCGCGGAAGACGGTGCCGGTGGAGTTGAAATGATACGCGATCCCCACGCGCGGCTGCCACTGATAACCCTTCACCAGAAACCGGTAGGCGTCGTACCGCAGGCCGAGTGCGAAAGCCCAGTTGCCGAGGCGGATGTTGTCCTGAAGGTGGGCGCTATAGAGATTGCCGGCGGCCTTGCCGGAGAACACGAAGCGTTCGCCGCCCCGGGTGAGGTCGTGCGGAGCCAGGGTGGGGCGGAGCAGGGGATCGTTGAACCCGGGATGGGTGATGGCGAACGAGAAGTTTTCCGAAAGTGGGATGTGCTGCCAACTGATGCCGCCGCGCCATGTATGCGCGCCTTGAATGGAATTGAGATTAGCGTTGAGGGTGCCGGTGGAAAGGTGGCGCGCCTGATCGGCGGTGACGGGCGTATCGCCGGGCGAGGAAAACAATTGACCGATGGAGGTGCGCCAAGCGGCGGTGGCGTCAAACGCGGTGTTGGGGCCGATGGTGCGGAGCCACCCCATCCATATGGCCCCGTCGCGGAGTAGCTGGCGCTGATCCTGGCCGGCGGCGTGTTGGGACCGCAGATTGGCCAGCTGCAGCGAAGATCGCCCGGCCATGAGATGCAACCGCAGAACGTCGCGGGGCGATGCCTGCCAGTCCAGCTTTGTATAACTCCGTTCGGCGTTGCCGCCGTTATGGAGGTTGTCGAGCGAAACTGAGTCCAGAAACCGGTTGCTTTTGAGACCCGATACGGTGGCGAAGTAGCCCAGCCTTCCGATCTCGCCGGCCACTTGCGTGGTGTTTCCGGCGGTGCCGTAGCCGGCGCCGGAGGATTCGATGATTCCAGAGAATCGGCGGCCGATGCCCAGTCCCGAGCGTGTGGTGATCCGGGCCACGCCGGACACCTTGTTCCCATACGCGGCGGGGACGTTGCCGGTGAACAATTCCATGGTCTGCACGATCGCCGGATCCAGGGAACTGGCGAACGATCCCGTGAGTTGATCCGAGATTGGAAGGCCGTCGATGAGGTAGGTCATCTGATTGTGGGCCCCACGCGGGTGGATCGCTCCGTTGGCATTTACCGCGAAGCCTGGAAAACTGGCGAGAACGGCCTCAAGGCCGCGCGTTCCAACGGGCACGGGGCTGCGCTCGATCGCGGTGGCGCTCAGAGCCGCCCGGGTGCCGGTTTC
>JBGSME010000263.1:0-3814 GCA_041740335.1 Bryobacteraceae bacterium
CCCGCCGAGGTGTGCGAAGAGCGCGACGTGAAGGGCTTCTACGCGCGGGCCCGCGCCGGACAACTCATCGGATTCACAGGCGTCGACGATCCGTATGAAGTTCCCGAAAACGCCGATGCCGTTATCGAGACAACAGGCTCAACGCCCGAAGACGGCGCTGCGTCGGTGTGGCGGCTGCTCGGTGACCGGGGATTTTTGGGCCCGGCGGCCCTCAACCGAATCGGAATTGGCCGCTGAGGTTGTGCCGCTTCCCGGCGGCTCCGCCGAACACTCGCCTGCATCCAACGAATTTATCCACTTCCCTGCCGCGCACCCTCGCCGTACCCGTCGCTTTTGACACGCCACCCTGCTATCCTTCGTACAGAGATGTAGTCACCGATGCGAACGCTCCGTTGGATCACGCTGCTGCTGTGCCCCTTGGCACTGGCCGACACTGCTCCCGAGTTGCAAGCATTGGTGAGGCAATCGCTCGAAGGTTTGAACCGCGAAAGCGATCTCCGCGAGGATTACCTTTTCGCCGGACACAATGAAACCCTCGAGTTCGACGCAGCCGGCAAGACCACCCAACGTAAAACTTCCGCCTGGGAAATGGTGGAGGTGGAGGGGACCGTGCTCCGGCGCGCCACCGAGCGCGACGACAAGCCGCTCACCGATGCGGAGAAGGCGATCGAAGAAGAGTCCTTGCGCTCGCGGGCCCGGGAATGGAAAATGACGCCGCCCGACAGCCGCCTGAAACAGCGCCGGTCTGAGCAGATGGCATGGCTGCAGGAGTTCCCAGACGCGCTTGATTTCCGCTCAGCCGGCGAAGAGATCCGCAGCGGGCGCGCCACCAGGATCATCGATTTCGAGCCGCGGCCGGGCTACAAGCCGCGGAATATTCGAGCGCGTATCTTCGAGAAAATGCGCGGCAGAATGTGGGTGGATGTGGCCGATGGCGAGATCGCGCGGCTGGAAGCGGAGATGTTCGGCGACGTCAATATCGGGCTGGGGATTTTCGGCAAAATCGCCAAGGGCACGCAGTTCTCGCTGGGCCGCCGGCAGGTGGACGAGAAGCGATGGATGGTCGACTGGCAGAAGTTTCGGTTCGACGCGCGGATCCTGCTGGTGAAGACCATCCGGCGTCAGGAAGTGAACCGCTTCGATCAGTTCCGGCGCAGATCGATTGAAGCCGCCCGAATCCGCGTGGACTAGATGATTCCGGGAACGCGGCGGCCTCCTCTTCCGTATTTGTAAACGGGAGGACGCACACAATGCTGAAATTTCTTCTTTGGTGCCTTCTGTTTGTTCTTTGCTGGCCGCTGGCTTTGCTGGCCTTAATTGCCTATCCCTTCGTTTGGCTGCTGCTGCTCCCGTTCCGCATCGTTGGCATCGCCGTGGAAGGAGTGCTGGAGTTCTTGAAGGCGATTTTGTTCCTGCCGGCGCGAGTGCTGCGACCGCGGGCGAGCTAGCTTCAGACGGCTTCTGAGCGCTCGAGTACCGCCGGGGATTCCACCACCGCCTTCGGTAAACGAATCCGGAACGTCGCTCCCGGACCGGCCTCCTCGCCGATCCACAAATCGCCTCCGTGGTCGAGAATGGTCTGCCGCGAAAGAGCCAGCCCCAGCCCCAACCCGTTCTTCTTTCCGTGCGTAAAGAACGGCTGGAACAACTGGCAGCGCAGATCCAGCGGGATGCCCGGTCCGGTGTCGGCGACATCGATCTCAACATAGTCTTGATAGTCCCGTGCGGTCACGCGAATCTCACCCCCGCCCGGCAGCACTTCAAGGGCGTTTCCCACCAGATTCATGAAAACCCGCTCCACGCGCGCGCGAGCGAGCGGGATCTCGATCTCCGGCACATCCACCGTAATGCGGACCTTCTGATTCTGCGCCGACGCCTCCATCGGCTCGATCCCAGCCGCCACCACCTCCGATAGCAGGCACGATTCCTTTCGCCCCGTCTTGCCCCGCGTGAGGTCCAGCAGATCCTGCAGCATCTCCTGAATCCGCCGGCTGGACCGGTATATATTGGTCGCCACCCGCTTCACCTGGGTCCCGGAAAGATCGGTGTCCACCATCATTTCCGCACCGCCGTAGATCGCCGCCAACGGATTGCGAAGATCATGCACGATCGACGACGCCATCCGCCCGATGGTTGAGATGCGTTCCTGCCGGATCAGTTCCTGACGCGCCGCCTGCAGCGATCCGCACATGGAGTTGAAGGTCCCCGCCAGGCGCCCCAGTTCGTCGTCGCCTTCCACCGGCACTCGGAAGCCGTAATTCTGCCGGGCCACTTCGGCCGCGCCCTGATCGAGCATCCGCAGCGGTTGTACAATCCGGCGCGCGAGCAGATAGCTGATCGCCAGGGCAAGAGCCACCGCGCACATCCAGATCAAAACGAGATAGTTCTGCACCGCATTGATGCGATCCTTCGCGGCGTCGAACGACCGTAGAATACAAAGCTGCCCAACCGGCCGCCCTTCGAGATCGATCAGATCGCTGCGGCTCACGGCGTATTCGGTGACGCCGTCGGAAACAAGATCGTTGGCGCCGCCAACGGCCAGCTTCTCGCGCAGCACCCCGGTAGCCCGATCGTTGAGCGTAGAGGCGAAGACACGGCTTTCGGAAAGAAACAGAAATTCGCTATCGCCGGTGGACTCGCGCAACCGTAAAGCAACCAGCGGATTGACGACAAAACCAGTCACCAGAACCTTGCTTAACGACGCGCCGCGCGCGTCGTCCAAATACACGGGCGTCAGCACCAACTGGTAGAGCAATCCGTTCAGCACGTAGAACCCCGACGCCTGTTTGGGAAAACGAGAAAGAACCGAGCGAACCATTGGCCAACGGTCAGGAAGCTGAACCGGGGTGGCCGTATCGAGCGCGGCCACCGTTGCGCCGGATGGATCGGCAACTACGAAGAACGCGGTTTCCTTTAGCTGATCCGACACCTTGACCCACAATTCGCTCGCCGTGTCACGGATGGTGGGGCGATGGCTGGTTTGGAACGCGGTCCGCACGTGAGGGTGGCTGCTCAGCACCGCGGCCACCGATTCGAGAGTTTCCGAACGCGCTTTCCAAAGGGAATCGTATGCCTTGAAACTTGCGCGGATCTCCTCCTGCAAAGTCTGATTCGCCGAGGCGACGATGTTGCGCTGCAGCAGCCATGCGGTCAACCCGAAAAGCACCGTTACGGCCACCGATGTCGACAGCCATATCTTGGCGAGCAGCGTCAGTCTCATTTCGTGCCCGCTCCATAGGCAGCCTTTTCTTTCGGTTCAGGGCCGTATTCGCGGCCGTACTTATTCTTGTGCGGCGGCGGAGGATTCGGCTCATTCGAAATCGTGAAGGCAGGTACAGCGGCGCCCTCGCCGGAAACCGTGATGCGCCGGTCGAGCTTCTTCAGGCTCTCTTCGCTGGCGCGCTCCTGCCATACTTTCACCACGTATTCACCCGGCGGCACACCGTCGATCTTGAAACGGCCGTCGCGCCCGGTCACGGCATACCACGGCGTCTTCACCACAACAATCACGGCGCTCATCGTCGAATGGATATTGCAGAATACGCGCACCACGCCGTCGCGCACGAAGCGGATCTTGTAGGTGGAACCGGGCGCGTACAAACCGGTGTCGAACGGCTGGCCGGCGAAGTTCGAAAATGCGTTGTGAAAGATCGGGTCGAGGTTCGGCCAATCCACGGTCGTCCCCACCGGCACCACGCTCACGTGCGGCGAAAAGCGCTTCCCTTTTTGCAGAATCCGGTGCATGCCTGCAACCGGTTTCGGGGCTTGGCCGTTCACCGGTTCCAACCAGACCGCGACGCCGGTGTAGTTCTTC
>JBGSME010000264.1:0-3587 GCA_041740335.1 Bryobacteraceae bacterium
CGAACTTCCCCCTTATGTTTCTCCGCTCCGCCAAACTCGCCGACCCTTCCCCCTGGGTCGCCCCCGCGCTCCACATCTACGACGCAATGGACTGGGCTCGCAACACCACCCTCGTTCCCACCGTCGGCTACGGCGGCGATCAGGACCCTCAACTCCAGGCCTCCCTCAACATCCAGCAGCAACTCAAGACCGAGAACTTGTTCGGGAAGCCGGACCTGCGGGCTCTCTTCCTCATCGGCCCCAGTATCGGACACAAGTTCCATCCCGACAGCAAGAAGGAGTCCGACGCGTTCCTCGATCGCTACCTCGCGCAGGGCCGCCATGAGCCGGACGCCATCTCCTTCGTCACTTACACCACCCGCTACAACAAAGCATTCCGCATCACCGTCGACGCGCTCGATCAGCACTACGAACGCGCCCAGGTCGACGCCCACGCCGGTGTCGTGCGAACCACCAATGTTGCCGGCCTCACCGTCGCCGGAACCGGTACCCTTGAAATCGACGGCCAGAAGTTTCCTTCCACCGGTACGTTCGTCAAGAAAAATAACCGTTGGAGCAAAGGCGCGATGCAAGGCCTCCGCAAGCGCCACGGGTTGCAGGGCCCCATCGATGATGCCTTTATGGACTCCTTCGTCGTCGTCCGTCCCAGCAGCAACCCCGCCCCGGCGCTAGGCCGCTTTCTCACCGAATTCGCAAAATGGATGCGCGCCGATCCCCGCGTACTCGACGAAGCCGAAGTAACCCCGGCTCACATTCGAGACCATAACCTCATCCTGTTCGGTGACGCCGTTAGCAATCGCTGGATCGCAAAAGTGCTGCCCAAGCTGCCCGTGAAGTGGGATCGTAACCGGATCGCCGTCGGTGATCGTACCTTTCCTGCCAAAGGCCACCGTCTCGCGCTCGTGTACCCGAATCCCCTCAACCCCAACCGCTACGTTGTCCTAAATACCGGCCACACTTTCGGTGAAAAGGAATTCCGTGGAACCAACGCGTTGCTCTATCCGCGCCTCGGGGATTGGGCCGTGTTGGCCGACGACGGAACCGTCGTCGCTGCCGGCCTCTTCTCCGATACATGGGCCGTTCAGTAGCGTTCACAAGCACACGAAGAAAATACAAAAAAGCTCGCAACGGCAATAGCCATAGCCACTTGCGCGCCCTGCGCCGTCCCTGGTGCGCTCCCCGGGTTTGCAGATGCCGCAGCGCGTTGCGTTACGATTCCAGGCAGGGGAAAGCCGATGCCTCTGCGAGCGAAGCGCTCGCGGCAAAATGTCAAGAATCAAAGTTCGAACCGAAAATAAGCGTTTGTTTTCGGCGATTTGCCGGATTTACGAACCCAATTTCGAACCCAATTTTAGGAGACCTTCACCCACGCCTGCCGCTTGTGGCTCTTTTCCACCGCCTCCAGGCACGTCATGCCCCACAGCCCATCGGCGAACGTAGGGTACCCGATCTTGGCCTTCGCATTCCCCACGCGGTCGTAGAATCGCCGGAAGAGTTGCTTGTGCGAATCGTCATAGCCCTCCGAATGCCCGCCCGGCAGGTCGGCGAATGACGCCGATCCGCCCCGCATCAACGACGGGTCCTTCACGATGATCTGGTTTGGCTCGTTGCGATGCCCGATCCATAGTATGTCCGGCGTCTCCTGATTCCACCGCACTCCCGCCTTCGTCCCGAAAATCTCGAACTCGAAGCGGTTCTTGCAGCCCGCCGACACTTGGCTCACCGAATAGCAGCCCCGTGCCCGCTCCCCGAGCTTCAGCAGCACCGCGCCGAAGTCTTCCGTGTCCACCTCGTATTCTTCGTACCCCTTGCCCTTCGCCATCTTCGCGCTGAAGGTCTCGACCGACCCCTTCGGCTTCTTCCGCGTCTTGTGGAACGTCTGCAGATCAGCGCACAGCGCGCTGATCCTCAGCCCCGTCAGATGCTGGATCATATCCATCCAGTGGGACCCGATGTCGCCCACGCATCGCAACGCTCCGCTGGTCGCCGATTGTAGCCGCCAGTTGTAGTCCGTCTCGTAGAGCAGCCAGTCCTGATAGTAGGTGCCCTGCACCACCATCACATCGCCCAGATCGCCCGCCGACACCATCTCGCGAACATGCTGCACCATCGGGTAGTAGCGCAGGTTGTGGTTGGTCGCGTGGACCACGCCATGCTTCTCCGCCGTCTGCAGCATCTTCTTCGCCGCGGCTGCCGACATCGCCAGCGGCTTCTCACACAACACGTGCTGGCCGGCCTTCGCGAATGCAACCGCCATTTCGCAGTGTTGTGAATTGGGCGTTAGAATGTGGACCGCGTCCACTTCCTTGTCCCCCACCAGCGTCTTCCAATCGCCGGTCGATCGTGGGATCAGGTTCTCCTCGGCAAACCGGCTCGCCTTCGCATCCGACGATCCCGCAACGGCTACCACTTCCACGTTCCCAAGCCGCCGGACGGCCTCTGTATGGACTTTACCCATGAATCCGGTTCCGATCATCGCCGTGCGTGTGATTGACATTCCTAGCAGTCTAGCGCAGGTCCGGCGGCGAGTCGAGTCAGTTACACTGAACTAGAGGCACAACGATGTGGGTGAGAATTCGCCTCGGTAGAGGCACTCAGTTTCAACATCGCGATGGCAAGAATCGCCCGCTGGCGCTGGCAGGCGCTGGCTTGATGGCGCCTGCCGCCGTGATGGCCATCATCCTTGCGGTGTGGCGGCTTGCGGCGGACTTGTCCCTCGCGTCCAACTTCGCCATCACCGAAGGTCCGCTTTCCCACTGGCACGTCTGGGTCGTCTTGGCTGCCACCCTCGCCTATGGCGCCGTCAAGCTCAACCGCTACGGCCGCGGCGGCGACTCGCTCTTTTAGTCAAACCAACAGCGCGCCCTCATGGCGCAACAGCCAGTGCTTGCGTTCGAGCCCGCCCGCGTAGCCGGTCAGTTTGCCGCTCGCTCCGATCACCCGATGGCACGGCTGTATGATCGCCACCGGGTTCAAGGAGTTGGCATGGCCCACCGCCCGGGCGGCCGCCGGTTGCCCAATCCGTTCGGCCAACTCCCCGTACGTCGCGGTATGCGCCACGGGGATGGACCGTAGCGCCTCCCACACTCGCGTCTGAAATGGTGTGCCTAGCGATCGCACAGCGATCGTCTCCACCGCCGCGCAGTCCCCGCCGAAGTAGTCGTCTATGCGCCGCCGGAAGTCCGTCTTGCGATGTGCAGGCACAAACTCCGCTTCGCCCATCAGCCGCTTCATTCGTTCGTCGAACTCTTCGAACTCCAGCGCGAACACCGCCTCCGATGAGGACGCCAGCAGCAGGATGCCAAGCGGCGATTCGATCGTTTCAAGATTCAGTCTGGTCATGGGGAGTGCTCCAAAGATGAAGTGCCGCGTAGGCGCGCCATGGCCGCCACCGCTTTGAGATCGCTTCCAGTTCCGTTGCCGGCGCCGGCGTTCCGTCTGACGAGACTGCTTTTCGTAGACCCAGATCGCCCGACGGAAACGCATCCGGCTCATGCAGTGCGCGCATCGCAACATACTGCGCCGTCCAGTCCCCGATGCCTCGAATCGCCAGCAGCGATTCCACGCACTTCGCTGGATCGTCGAAT
>JBGSME010000265.1:0-4144 GCA_041740335.1 Bryobacteraceae bacterium
GCGGGCGCCGGCGAAGACGAGGCCGCCGCGGAGTTCGCCGAGTCCGGGCGCGGCCAGGGGGATGGGGGCATTGAGGTCAAACCACGAGGCGCGATCGAAGCGTTCGGTTTGCGGGAAATCGGCGTCCCAGCGCAAGCCGTAGTTGACGGTGAGCCGGTCGTTCACGCGCCAGTCGTCCTGGATGTAGAAACCTGTGTATTTCACTTGCAGGCCAAGGACGGGTTCGGAGCGCATTTGGCCGCCGGAGGCGAACCCGAGGAGCATGGAGGCGATGGAATCGCCGCCGCCGGTGCGATTGAAGAAGCGCCGGAGAAAGACATCGGAGAAATTGTAAGATCCGTTGGGATTGTTCGGGCGGAAGTTAGAAACGCGATTCAGGCGATAGGTTCCGCCGAGCTTGAGTGTATGGGTGCCGATGAGCTTGGAGGCGTCGCCGGCCCACGTATGGGTTTCGAACTTGTTACCGATGATATAGCCGGCTTCCGGCCCGAGGGCACTGTAACCGGCGACGGCGACCGTGGGGAAGATGTCGAACTGGGCGGCGGCCTGGACGGCGGACGGGAAGCCGAGTTGGGTGGCGGTGATGGTGTTGTCGAGCGGCCCGCGGGGATTGGAGTGGTAGGAGTAACCGTAGTTGCCGTGCAGGATCCAGCCCTTGACGATGTAGGAGTCGTCTATGGTACCGCTCCGGTTCCGCGCGCCGGTAAAGCCGGGCGTGGACGTAGCGGCGTTGCCGTAGTGCTGCGCCTGGTTGGTGGTTGCGTTTTCCCAGGAGAAGCGTCCGAACAGATTCTGGCGGTCTGAGATGCGGCGATCGATCTTGAACGATACGTTATTGCGGCTGGTGCTGCTGCCGGCTTGGGAAAAGAAGTTGTTGACGAGGCCGTCGCGGTTGGGGTCGGGATAGAACGAAACAAACTTCGCGCCCACCTTATCGAAGCGCGAGGTGGGGATGCGGCCGCCGGGAAAAGCTTGGCGCTCGCCGGCGGCGTTGATCGTGGCGGGGTCAAAGATACCGCCGGCGACGGCGGAGAAGTCGCCCTGGCGCATGGCGAGGGTGGGGACGCTGAAGGTGGACTCGCCTGGATTCACTTGCCGGATACCTTCGTAGTTGACGAAGAAGAAGGTCGTCTGGCGTGACGGGGTGAGCGGTCCGCCGGCGGTGAAGCCGAACTGGTTATAGCGGAAGGCGGCTTTGCTGCGTCCGTTCAAGTTATTGAAGAAGCCATTGGCGTCGAAGGCATTGTTACGCAGGAATTCGTAGAGCACTCCATGGAAGTTACTGGTGCCGGACCGGTGAACCATGTTCACGACAGCGCCGCCGGTGCGGCCGTATTCGGCCGACATCGAATTGGTTTGCACTTTGAACTCCTGGAGCGCGTCGGGCGATGGCACGTAGGCGGGTTGGTTGTAGCCCATCACTTCCTGGGGCGAACCATCGAGCATGACCGCGGTTGAGACGTTGCGCCCGCCATTGGCCGAGAAGCCGACCGCGGTGATGCTGCCGCCGCCCTGGCCGCTGTTGCTGAACGACGTATTGGCGTTGATGCCGGGAGTGAGCGCGACCAACTGAAGGACGTTTCGGCCATTGAGGGGGAGATTTTCGCTGGTGACGGAATTGACGACTTCGCCGAGGGTGGAACTGGCGGTTTCGAGGAGCGGGGTTTCGGCGGAGACTTGGACCGTTTCGGTGAGCGCGCCGATTTCCATGTCGACGTTGATCTCGGCGATCTGAGCGACCTGTAGGATCAGGCCATCGCGGGAGAACTTTTTGAAGCCCTGGGCTTCCACCTGGAGCGTGTAGTTCCCAGGGGGGATCTGCTGGAAGACGTAGGCTCCGGATTCGTTGGTACGGGTGTTCCAGGGGCGGTTTTGGCCAATGTTGGTGAGGGTGAGGGCTGCGCCTGGGATTACGGCTCCGGTGCTGTCCTGGACGACGCCCCGGAGGGAGGCGAACTGGGTTTGGGCGGGGATGGAGGCGGCGATGAGCGCACCGATTGCGAGCAGTTTATAGGAAATATTCATGAAGACCCCTTTGTCTGTGATGCCTGAATCGTAGCAGACGGCTTTGGGAAGTGCAATGGGTCTTGGGGTTGCGGGCTGGCGTTCGTAGCGGCGGTAGGGCGTTTCGTTGCCGGGGAAACTAGACCAGCGGCTGGTCAGAACCGGCGAACAGCAGCGCTTCCATCGCTCGAATCAATTCGGGAACGCCTTTCCCGGTGACGGCGGAAATCGTCAGGAACGGCAACCCGCGACGCTTGGCCATACGGCGCAGATTGTCAACGCGCTTGGGATCCTGTGCGACGTCGATTTTGTTGGCCACGACGATCATCGGTTTGGCAGCCAGTTCCGGGCTGAAGCTTTCAAGCTCCTTCATGACGATGCGGAAGTCCTGCGAGGGCTGCCGGTCAGTATATTCGGAGACATCGACGAGATGGACGAGCAAGCGGGTGCGCTCGATGTGGCGCAGAAAGCGGATTCCCAGACCAGCGCCTTCGTGTGCGCCTTCGATCAATCCGGGGATGTCGGCGACAACGAAAGTCCGGCCTTCGTCGAGGTTCACGACTCCGAGATTCGGCTCAAGGGTTGTGAAGGGATAGTCGGCGATTTTGGGCTTGGCCGCGGAGAGCCTGGAGATCAGAGTGGATTTGCCGGCATTGGGGAAACCCACGAGGCCGGCGTCGGCGAGGAGTTTGAGTTCGAGCCGAAGGCGTTTTTCCTCGCCGGGCGAGCCGTCTTCGTGTTCGGTGGGCGCCTGATGCCAGGGTTTGGCGAAATGGATGTTGCCGCGGCCGCCGCGCCCGCCGGTGGCGACAACGACGCGTTCTCCGTGTTTGGTGAAGTCGGCGAGTTGAGCGCCGGACACGTCGTCATAGACGACGGTGCCGACCGGGACGGGCAGTTCCACGGATTTGCCCTCGCGGCCGGTACGCATGCTGCCCTCGCCGTGGCGGCCGCGTTCGGCTTTGTGCTCCGGGTTGAAGCGGAAATGGAGGAGCGTATTGTAATGCTGGTTGCAGACCAGAATGACGTCGCCGCCGTTGCCGCCATCGCCGCCGCTCGGGCCGCCGCGTGGGACGTATTTCTCACGCCGGAAAGCCAAGCATCCGTTCCCGCCATCGCCGGCTTTTATCTGGATGCGAACCTCGTCAATAAACATGATTCAAAGGTTCAGGAACAAAGAAGCCGCCGGGCGGCAAAAAAGCCGCCGGGGCATACAGCCGCGACGGCTTGTTGAGGAAAGCAGAGTGATCAGGCTTCCGTACGAATGTTGATGAACTTGCCCATGCGGCCGCGATCGCGGAATTCGACGACGCCGGCCACTTTGGCGAACAGGGTGTCGTCTTTGCCGATGCCCACATTTTCGCCGGGATTGTAGCGGGTACCGCGCTGGCGGACAAGGATGGAGCCACCGGTGACTCGTTCGCCGCCGAAGGCTTTGATGCCGAGACGTTGCGCGTTTGAATCGCGCCCGTTTTTGGAACTGCCTAAACCTTTTTTATGCGCCATAGTTTAAACTCCTCAGGCCCTAGGCTTGGATCTCGCCGATCTTGACGGCGGTGTAATATGCCCGGTGCCCAATGGTCTTCCGGTACTGCTTTTTGCGCTTGAATTTGAAGACAAGGACCTTTTTGGCGCGATCCTGCTCCATGATGGTGCCGGTTACCTTGGCGGAAGCCAGCGTGTCGCCGGTGGTGATTGTGCCGTCATTGACCACCGCCAATACCCGGCCCAAATCCACTTCAGTGCCTACGTCTCCGGCGAGCTTGTCGACGCGGAGCGTATCACCCGGGGCAACACGGTACTGCTTGCCGCCTGTCTCGATGACTGCGTACATTTGATCGTAAACCTCGAAATCCGTTTGTTCAGTGATCAGGCGCAACATAAGCCCCAGCTGAGGGAGGGGGCGTCGCGCAGAAACCGAAGCTTCATTGTGGCACGAAGAGGAGCAGTTTCGCAACCGTGGGCCGGGCCGCGATATAATCAGATCGGTTTCCATGAAGCAGCGGCATCTCTTGGTCTTGGTCCCGGTCTTGACGTTGGGACTGGCGGCGGCGCCGAAGTACGATCCGGCGAAGGACGACGCATGGGTGGCCCCGCGCAAGAACTGGTGGGCGTTCCAGAAAGTGCAGCGCCCGGATCG
>JBGSME010000266.1:0-5304 GCA_041740335.1 Bryobacteraceae bacterium
AACCACCGCCGGCAGATTCGGCACGGTCTCTTCCGGGCGTCGGGCATGCTCGGTCATCGTCGCCCCCTCCGGGTGGTCAACTTCTCGCGAGCAGCAGCGGGTCAGTTTTCCCGAGCGCCGAAGGTATGCGCCCCGATGTACGCGGCTGTGCAGATCAGCGAGCCGATCCTCCAACCCCGTCTCATAATCGAGCCATGTTACGCCATCCAGCCCGGGAGCCGCATTCTTTTTCAATGCGTCAAAACTCTCCCGCAATAGATTGACCGTCACATGATGCAGCAGAGCGGTGAACCGCTCTTGTTTCCTTTCCCGCGCCACTCGGCGCACGCCGCTCAATCCTTGGGACACCCGTTCCCCGCTCTGTGTCGGTTGGATGCTGGATTGCGCGTCGTTCTCCTTGGGCTGCCGCCTTCCCTCCGCTGCCTCCGCCGAAGGTTTCCCTTCTTTGTTCGGCTGCTTCACGGGTACTACGCGGCAGTCAGACTCCTCCATTGCGTACACGTCCGCCTTGCGGCTTTGCGCCTTCGCGGACCGGTCTGTCTGTTCGACAGACGCTTTGGAGGCCTCCCGGTTCTCGTGCATGCTGTTTCTCGACGTGCCAGGGTCTTCGACCACGCCGTGTCCCGCTTTGGCTCGCGATCTTGTCGCCGCCGCGGATATTGCCTTCCCGTTAAGCAAACAAGGTCGGCACACGGTTCGTCAGTTATCGGGGCTCAATCGCCCGGCCCACCGATGCCTCTGTCTACGCTTCGCCGTACGCCTCGCGACGCACCACGCAAGACTCGAGGTCGGAATAGAGTCGCTGCTCCTTTCCCGTAGGGCTCTTTCATCCCCTACAACATGCCGGTTTATCCCGGCGCACTCGCATCCCTGCGTTGCCCTATCTTCCGTCCGGTCTCGTTCAGTTTACGCCAACCCAGCCTCGCTGTCTGCTGTTTTCTCTTGCCAGACACCCTGCCGCCGGGTTAGAAAGGAGCTTGTAACTGAGCCCTCTCCTTTGGCCGGTTTTGAAGTGACCACGTATGGCCGTTTTTGGGGTGACCACTGAGGGCCTCCCAAAACATCTCAGAATCAGGCGAGCCTCTACCTTCTGTTGACCTTGCGGGATTCCGCGCCAGCGTCACGAGGGCCCACTGAGGGAATCTAGTAAGATCTCCTCCACGTGAACCGAGCAATGGTCGAGAAACAGCTCGACCATGCGAAAAGGATGGCGTCGGGTTAGATAGTAGGCCGAAAGATCCACTTCGTCGAACTGCCATTCGGGGATCACAGCTACTAACTGGCCCTCGCGCAACTCCCTCCGGCACAGGATGGACGGGATCTCGGCCACCCCCATACCCGAAACTGCCGCCTTGAGGATACCAGCATAATCGTTCATCGCCAGGGATAGTTGCAGCGTCGATTGCTGGATCTCGGTTCCGTTGGATAGTTTCCAACTCACATCGCTGAACCACTTGCTGAAGCCGAGTAGCCGGTGTCGTCCAAGGTCCGCAGGATGGTCCGGCCGACCTGCGGTTGCAAGATACGCGGGCGCCGCGACCAGAATGTGGCGGTATCGGGTCAATTGCCTGAAGATGAGGCTGCTCTCAGCCTGGGGGCCGACCCGTAGCGAGATATCCACCTCGTCTTCGACCATGTCGAGGTGCCGGTCGGTCACGAGTGTCTTTATCGAAACCTTCGGATATCGTGCGATGAAAGGATGGATCAACGGCACGAGCATGATGTCCGACAGACTAGGTGGCGCAGCTAGCCGGAGCGTTCCGCTTATCTCGGATTTGCGTTTCTGGAGCGAAGCCTGTGCCCCTTCAACAGCCTCCATAAGCCGCTGGCAATGCGAGAAGAATTCGCGGCCTGCTTCCGTTGCGTTCAGGGATCTCGTGGTTCGCTCAAGCAATCGCACTCCCAACTGACGCTCCAGCGCGCTGATCTTCCTGCTCAGGCTGGAAACAGGAACACCGGTCCTGCGTGCGGCTTCCGAAAAACTGCCAAGCTGGAGCACTTGGGCGAACAGAGCCATGGCGTTGAGATCAGTGGTATCCATCTTTTCACCTATGCAATAGTCCTTCCCATTCTCAGCTATTGTGCCACAGGTGGAATGATGGAATCATGGATTTGGGACTTGAAGGAGAGTTCAAACAATGAAGACCAACACCATCGAATCCGTCTTGAAGAGCTACGAAACAGCGTTGAACGGCAACGACATCGAAACGATTCTCGGACTCTTCGGCAGCGAACCAGTGTTCATGCCCCAGCATGCGCCTGCGCTGATCGGCCGCGAAGCCGTGCGTGGCGGTTATGAACAGGTGTTCGACACGATCAAACTGTCCGTCCACTTTGACATCCATGAAGTCCAGGAAGCTGGCGACTGGGCCTGGGCTCGGACTAGTTCAGCGGGGCGAACCCGCATCTTGGCCGCTGGCATCGAGGTCCAGGAAGGCAACAACGAACTGTTCATATTCCGCCGCGAAAACTTCGTGTGGAAAATTCACCGCTATCTCTTCGCAACCAACCAGCCGCGCGCCTGAAGCCGCCCGATTTCATGGCGACCCCGCTTCAGGGTTTCGTTCGACATTGAAACCAATGCCGTCAACATGTACTTGATAGCAAGAAAGCACCAGATCTCAAGGAGAAACATACTATGACCAAGCAAATCATTGCCGTCGTCGGTGGCACAGGCGCTCAAGGGGGCGGCGTGGTGGAGGCCCTGCTCGAACGCGGCCGATTCGCCGTCCGCGTCCTTACCCGGAACACCAGCGGGGAGCAAGCCAAAGCATTGTCTAAACGAGGCGTCGAAGTGGTGCAGGCTGATCTGAACAGCCCAGAGACGCTTAAATCCGCATTCAAGGGAGCCTACGGCGTTTTCGCCGTCACCAACTTCTGGGAGAAAGGCGGCGCCGATGAAGTAGCGCAGGGCGAGGCAGCAGTCCGCGCCGCGCAAGAAGCCGGCGTTGGACACTTCGTTTGGTCGACTCTTCCGAGCGTCGAAACGATCAGCGGCGGCAAATACGATGTTCCCCACTTCACGGATAAGGCCAGGGTTGACGCGATCGTCAAGAATGCGGGATTTGAGCACCACACCTTCGTCATTGCCTCGTTCTTCTACCAAAACTTGCTTGGTATCCTGGCACCCCAAAAACAGCAAGACGGTTCCCTGGGCTGGACGCTGCCGATCGACCCCAGTGCGCGCAGCATCCACATGGGCGATATCGGCGAACTCGGCAAGGTTGTCGCCGGTGCGTTCGCTCATCCCGACAAGGCCGGGGACGGCCAGTACTTGCCGCTGGTAGGCGATTTTTTGAGTTTCAACGAAGTTGTCGAGACCCTCAACAAACAGGGGCACACCTTCACTTTCAATCAGGTCCCGCGCGAGGTTTACGCCAACTTCTTCCCTGGCGCCCGCGAGTTGGCCGAGATGTTTGGTTATTTCCAGGACCACACGTATTTGGGCGCGAATTCAGACGACCAGATCGCTCTCGCCCACGAGATAGCAGGTAGGCCAGCGACAGATTTCGCGACCTGGGCCCTGTCGAGCATGCCCTCGAAATCGCGATAGAGCCAAGAACAGACGGAAAGTCCCGGCTATGCCGATTCACGGTGCTCTAGCGCTCCTGCAGCATAAACGCTTGACGAACTTCCGAGCTACGTGGCCGTGCTGCCGTCAGCCAACTCCTGGATGACGGGCTACTCGGAGAAAGCCAATGTTTCCGAGAGACAAAGCGAATCTGGCACGGGTAACGCGCCAAGCTCCAGCAATCCACATGAGCGCGTAGTCGGCTTATACGGCCAATCTCTGCCCGCTATCCGTCTGGTTTGAGCCTGCGGGTTTCCGCAAGAATTTTGTTGAGTCGATTGGCGAGCTGGTCGAGGCGATGCTTCGAAGTGCCGTTCGGCAGCGAACGGCGGAACATCTCGATGGCATGTTGAGCGAATAGCAACGAATCGACGACACCGTCCAAGCCGCCGCGTGGCGAGAAGGTCGGGGCTTTCGGTTGCGGCGCGAGATGCCGAGGTTGAGATCGGGCCAGATGAAACTCGCGCTGCAAGTCGCTTCCAGCAACGTCAACGTAGCGCATTGTCATCTCGGGATTGACGTGCCCGAGTAACTTCATGAGCGCGGGCAATCCTACACCTGCGCGTACCATCTCGCTGGCATATGTGTGTCTGAGTTGGTGAGGAACGACACGGGTGGGGATACCGACGGCAGTGACAACATCGGGAAGGTAGGAACGTAGTTGCTTGACAAGGGTCTGCTTGTGGCGACGACGAGCCAAGAGCAAGCCGTCGAATGGGAGCGGATCGAAAGAGCGGAAGAAGCGCAACCGATGAACGAGTTCACAAACGAACGAGTCCACCGGGACCATCCGCTCGGTCTTCAGCTTGCCGAGAGGAACGTGAATGGCCCACCGGTCCGGGCCGGTATTGTGGAGGCAGTCATAGGCAAGATCGACACACTCCCCGATGCGCATGCCGGTGTGGCGCATCAGCAGCAAAACATTGGAGGGCAGATCGTTGCGGCGGAGCAGTTCCTGCTGAATTGACTGATCTTGCTGCGGTGTCAGTGCGCGTGGCAGCCGTTGCGGAGCGCGCGGAATGTCCCCGCGACGAATCAGATGGGCTAGGTCTGAGAGTTGAGCGCTCCAGGCAAGCTCTTCCAGCATGCAGCGCATCAGCAGCAGGCGCGCGATGTACACCGCGGGCGCCAAGTTCTGGGAGCGCAACTCGACAAACCAACCGAGAACGTGCGGGTCGCGTCGCAGTTGATTGAGCGACCCAACGGTCGGATACTGCTCACCAAGATAGAGCAGAAAGGAGCGGGCGGCGGCACGATACTGACGGGCAGAGGCCGGAGCGAGGGCTGCCGTCAGCGAATCAATCGCTCTCTGGAACTGCTGAGCTAACGGATGTTCCAGCGGAGCATGGCGGGAGGGCCTCACGACCGCGTTCCCGGCACGGGCCGGATGTGCTGCGTCACGGCTCGCGCATACTGTTGATAGACCTCAAGAGGGGTGACCTCGACATAGACCATGGTCGTTTGAATCTGGGCGTGGCCCATCAGCTGCATCAGGGCCGGAAGGCTGACGCCTGCGCGAACCATGTCTGAAGCAAAGGTGTGACGAAACCGGTGTGGGTTGGCCGTCTTCACGCCGGTAGTGTGGCGATGATATCGAAACAGCTGTTAGCGCCGGGATAAGGCGGCACCATTTTCGCCGGGCCACGGGGAGCCAGTGGTGCCATTTCAGTCCGGCGGACACACATCGACTCCGACCGCCGGAACCGGTTCCGGCCGCCATTGGCTCGACTTTG
>JBGSME010000267.1:0-4261 GCA_041740335.1 Bryobacteraceae bacterium
GACGTTGTCCGGACTCATCCAAATCTGGACCGTACCTTCGCCGTCAGCGACGCCCTCCTCGACGATCTGCAAGTCTTCCTCTCGGAACGAAACGTTCGCCCCGGTCTTTCCGAATGGTCCGCCGATCGCACTTGGGTGCGCAGCCGCATCCATCAGGAAATTTTCAACCTTGCTCTCGGCGTCGCCGCCGGCGATGAAATCGAATCCAAACGGGATTCGCAAGTGCGCCGCGCTGTGGAAGCAATCCGCGCGCGGTAGCTTATTCCGCCAGCCCCACTCGCGAGAGTATCTTTCCGAACCGCGGGTGCGCCCGCAGCCCATCGTAGGCCGGATGCACGCCGATATGCGTCATCGACATCTCACGCTGCTCGCACGCCTGCTCCAGCCATGCCAGCGCTTCATCGGCGCGCCCCAGCCCTTCGTTGGCCAGGCCGAATACAATTCCCGACACATGCCGGTGCTTCGCCATCACCGTGATCTGTGCCAGCAAACGCTCCGCTTCACCGCGATCGCCTTTCATACCGCGTACCTGGCACAGCAGCCCAAGAACGCTCGGAAGATCCCCCGCAATCGCCCGGCCGGCTTCGATTGTTGCAATCGCCTCTTCATACCGGCCCTGCGCCGCCAGCACCCGCCCGAGTCCGGTGTGGGACTTGTAGTAGTCCGGACACTCCTCCACCAATCGCCGGAACGCGGTTTCCGACTCCGCGTATCGCCTCGCCAGCATCTGCATATACGCTTCCGTCTCAGTGATCGACGGCTCGAGAGGGCTCAACTGGCGCGCAATCTCGATCTCACGCCGCGCTTCTTCATGCCTCCCGCGCAGCGCCAACAAGTCGCAACCATACCAGTGGTGCGCCGTCACATACCCCGGATTCAGCCGGATCGCGTGCAGGTAATGATGCTCGCCGAGCTCCCAGTTCCAATCGTGCATCGACACCAGATACCCCAGCGACACATGCGCTTCGGCCAGCGTCTCGTCTAGTTCAAGCGCCCGCAGCGCCGCCTCGCGAGCCAACGGAATCACCTTCGGTGCGGGCTCGATTCCAAAATCGCAGAGCAGACTGTAGGCGTCCGCCAGCCCGGCGTGCGCCAATCCCGAGCTTGGATCCGCCTGTACCGCACGCTGGTAAAACACAATGCTCTGCCTCAGTCCCTCATCGGTGCGGCGGTTCCACGCGACCCGGCCGCGCAGGTACAACGAATACGCCTCAATGCTCTTCTCCGCCCGCGACGGCGGCGCAAGCCGCACCTGCAGGATCGTGGCAATCGAACGCGCCAGTTCCTCCTGCACCGCGAACAAATCGGCAAGCTCGCGTTCGTACGCCCCCGTCCAAAGATATACCCCGGACTTTGCGTCGATCAGCCCCGCCGTGATCCGCACCCGCTTCCCCGCCCTGCGCACCGAGCCTTCCACAATCGCATCCACCGGCAAGCGGCTCGCAATTCCGGTAGCGCTCTGGTCACCCGTTTCCCGCAGCCGCGCCACCGTACTCCACGCCATCACGCGCAAATCGGGAACACGCGTCATCGCATGGATCAACTCCTGCGCCAGCCCGTCGCCGAAAAACGCGTGATCCGAATCCGGACTCAAATTTGCGAAAGGAAGAATCGCGATCGTTCGCCAGGCCGTCACCGGCGCCGCGCTCGCCCGGCGATGCTCGAATTTTGGTGCGTATCCGCCCCGGGGATAGGCGAGCAGGATCGGGTCGTTCGTTCCCGCATTGGCATAGTAGCGCTCCAACTTCGCCCGCAGCCGCCGCGCTTCCACCCGCACAATCGGATCGATTCGAGGATCGTAATCCACCGGCCGATCGAACACCTGGGCTCCAACCAATGTCTCTTTGAGATCGTCTGCCCGGCCCGCCAAAGCCTCGGCAACCGTGAACTCGAGAAAGCGCATCATGCGCCGGCTGCCGGCGAACAGATCGCTCCCGAGAATACGCTGAAGTTGTTCCTGGACTTGACCGGGGTCCACTCGATCTAGTTTAGCGAAGATTAGGCGAAGGGTGCGCTCTATCGGAACTGCGCCTGGAACTTCTCGAGCGCCGCCGACCCCGGGCAAAGCTTTTCGTACTCTACCTGGTTCAACGGGGTGTCGGTCGTATTGGCCAGTTCATGCATGTTCGGTACGGACTCATCAATGAACAGCAGCCCCGTCGGCACCTCGCCGCGATGCTGATGCAGTTCGAGGTAGTCGTAGACCTTGCCGCGATCGGTGGGATCGTAGCCATCGGAAACAGCGGTGAACTTCACCACCGATCCGTCATGCATCGTTACCGACGTCACGCCCTGACGGTCAATCCCGGCAACAATCTCCTGCGCTTGCGGCACATAGTCAGCCTGCGCAACATCCACCTTGTGCTGCCTCGTGTGCAGATAGCTCTTGGTGGAGCCCACATGATCGTTGAACGTCACGCACGGCGAAATCACATCGATCAGCGCGAATCCGCGATGGGACACGGCCGCCTTGAGAATGGGCACAAGCTGATCCTTGTCGCCGGAAAAACTCCGCGCGATAAACGTGGCGCCGATTGACAGCCCCAGCATCACCGGATCGATCGGAGACATCCGGTTCGCGTCGCCCTTCTTGCTCTTGGACCCGAGGTCAGCCGAAGCAGAAAACTGCCCCTTCGTCAACCCGTACACGCCGTTGTTCTCGATCACATAGACCATGTTGACGTTGCGCCGCACAGCATGGCACAACTGCCCAAGCCCGATCGAAAGCGAATCGCCGTCGCCGGAAATGCCGATGTAGACCAATTCCCGGTTCGCCGCGTTCGCCCCGGAAGCGATCGCCGGCATTCGGCCGTGCGCGGAGTTGAACCCGTGCGCGCCGTTCACGAAATACGTGGGAGTCTTGGACGAACACCCGATCCCGCTCAGTTTGGCGAGCATGTGCGGTTCGATCGAAAGATCCCACACGGCCCGCACAATCGCCGCCGTGATCGAATCATGGCCGCACCCCGCGCACAACGTGGACATCGCCCCTTCATAGTCGCGGATCGTCAGCCCCAGCGCATTGCGCTGCAGGCTCGGATGGGTAGCAATCGGTTTGGCGATGGATGGCACGGCCTAAACTTTCTCCTCAACAGTCTGTTCGATCCGGCTCAGCACGCCTTCCACAACGGTTTGCGAGCTAAGCGGAAATCCCCCATAAACACACATCGAACGCAATTTTTCTTTCTTGATCCCGGTCTCGAGCAACAACAGGGACCGTAATTGCGCGTCTCTGTTCTGCTCAATCACGATGTTGTACGGATGCTCCTGCAGAAACGCTTCCACCGCATCAGGGAACGGAAACGCGCGGATGCGCATATAGTCAAGTGGCGTTCCCTGACGCTCCAACTCGTCCAGCGCTTCTCGCACCGCACGGTCGCAACCGCCGATCGTCACCACACCGATCGTAGCCCCGCCCCGCTTCTGTACCACCGGCTCAGGAACAAAGGCCGCCGCCGCCGAGTGCTTCCGCAACAGACGGTCCATCACTTCCTGATACTCGTCCGGAGTCTCCGTATAGCCGCCGAACTTGTTGTGGCCCGATCCGCGCACGAAGAACGATCCTTTCGGATGCACTCCCGGCAGCGTTCGCGCCGCTACATGATTTTCATCCTCGTTGGTATAGCGCAGAAATTTCGGAACTGCCGCCACCTGTTCGGCCGTCAGCACGCGGCCGCGGTTCGGCCTGTAATTGTCGTCCCACTCCAACCGGTCCACCACCCAGTCGTTCATCCCGATATCCAAATCGGAGAGCATCAACACCGGTGTCTGAAAGTACTCAGCCAGATCGAAAGCCTTCACCGCGAAACGGAAGCACTCCTGCGGATCCGACGGAATCAGCAGGATATGTTTTGTGTCGCCATGGGAAGCATAGGCGCATTCCAGCAGGTCGCCCTGCTGCGTCCGCGTCGGCATCCCCGTCGACGGACCCACCCGCTGCACGTCCACCACCACCGCCGGGATCTCGGCGTAATACGCCAACCCCAGCAGTTCGTTCATCAGCGAGATTCCAGGGCCGGCCGTCGACGTAAACGCGCGCGCGCCATTCCACGACGCCCCGATCACCATCCCCACCGCGGCCAGTTCGTCCTCCGCCTGCATGATCAGGTAGTTGTTCTTACCCGTCTCTGGATCTTTCCGGTACTTCGCGCACAACGCCGTGAATGCGTCCATCACCGAAGTCGCCGGCGTGATCGGATACCACGCCGCCACCGTCGCCCCGGCGTACAGACAGCCCATCGCCGTCGCCGTGTTCCCGTCG
>JBGSME010000268.1:0-1966 GCA_041740335.1 Bryobacteraceae bacterium
GTCGTGGCCGAACTCGTCACCCTCGGCGTGGCCAAGGAACGCCTCGAATCGGAAGGCTACGGCGACCAACACCCGGTGGCTTCCAACGACACCGAAGAAGGCCGCCAGAAGAAAACCAAGAAGTAGCAGCCCAGACAGCTACTCGATCCGCACAATGATGGAAATGGCCGGATTCGTCCGGCCATTTCTTTGCCGATTCATTACCGGTAAGAGCGGCGCGAGCGATCGATATCTACTTGACCGGGTGCCTGGAGCCTGCCGTGGGCGGTGGGGTCATCTCTGCGGCCCGTCGACGCTCGACAGCGCTGGTATCGCCGGTGTGGCCCGCCCGCGACCGGATTACCCCGTCCGCCGCGCTCGCCGCAATACACCGAGAACCCCGAGCACACCCATCACCATCGGACCCGCCACCGGCTCCGGTGTCAAGACGATCGGCGAAGGTTCGAGCATACGGTCCAACTCAAAGGTGAACTCGTACATAATCGGGCCTCCCGGCTGGCGCGCTTGGACGAAGCCCCAGTTCCGTGCGGCCGGATCAAATAGGAGACTCACCGGAAGCTCATCGCTCACCAGGGACTGAGCGATCAAGATGGCGATGGTGCCCTCCGGATACTGCGGGAGCCGGCTGTCGAACGTAATCGAATCGCGACCGCAGCCCCCAGTCACGGAGCCGGTGGACACGACCACAAGAACTTCGAGCGTGCAATCGCTTTTGAATTCGTAGCCATTGATGTCGAACGTTACCCAGGCGCCCGTGTCGATATAGACCCCACGGGCGCTGGATGAATCTCGGTCCCGCGTGCCGAGAGAGTAGGCGAAGCTCGCATGCACCGGATCCCCCAAACTGATCCGCGAACCGATTCCGGCGCGATCCGTGATGTCTGTCACATGCCCGTCGAATCGATAAAGAAGAATGTCCGCGACGGCAGGCGTACCCATTATGAAGAGACCGGCAAGAGCATTTCGCGCAACGCGCAGTTTGTTACAACGCATCTTCGCTCCTTTTGAACACCGCCTGCCGGTGTTTCCGGCAGGGCTATCCCGTTGTACCAACCATGGGACTTGCAACGGCGAGGTCGTCGGTCCACCGGAAGGCGGGGAAGCCATCAGAGGCAACCACGGCGTTCAGCAATGACGATGCCGGCGCTGGCGCCGAGATGTGCATGGCGCCAACTTGTAGAGCAAGCAAGGGACCACAACGGCGCACTCCCTTCCGCCCTGCTCGGCGCCGCCTTCTTCCTGGGCTTCCGCCACCACCGGTCTGAACTCTCGGTTCGCGAATCGCTCCTGCTCGTCATCGCCATCTGGACCTCGGCATGCTTCCTTGGCGCCATCCCCTTCGCCGTCACCCCCCACTTCCCGCACTTCGTCGACGCCGTTTTTGCAACCACCTCCGGCTTCACCACAACAGGCGCCACCGTGCTCAACGAAGTGGAGGTGCTTCCCGCTGGACTTCAGTTCTGGCGTCACTTCACGCACTGGCTGGGCGGCATGGGCATCGTCCTGCTCATGATCGCCGTGCTCCCCGTGATCGGCTCGGGCGGCGTCAACCTGTTCCGCGCCCACTCCGCCGGCATGAGGAGCGACAAACTCAAGCCGCGGATCTTCGATACCGCCAAAACCCTCTGGCGCATCTACATCGCCTTCAGCCTCGCCGAATTCGTCCTGCTGCGTCTCGCCGGCATGACCTGGTTCGACGCCGCCTGCCACACCTTCTCCTCCCTCGGCACCGGCGGCTTCTCCACCCATACCGCCAGCGCAGCTTACTTCAAGAGTCCGCTCATCGAATACATCCTCGCCTTTTTCATGCTCATGGCAAGCATCCACTTCGCCCGGCACTATCAGCTTTGGGTCGCTGGCGAAATCCGCGCATTCTTCGCGGACACCGAAGTCCGCTTCCACCTCGGCCTCATCGCCGCCGCCACCGCCATCATCACCGCGTCGCTGATCGCACCAGCGGCAACGG
>JBGSME010000269.1:0-7983 GCA_041740335.1 Bryobacteraceae bacterium
GCGAGGGCGGGTTGCGGATCGACGTCGAAGTCCCTTGGGTCCGCCAGATCGAAGAACATGCAGAGCACCAAAAGAATCCGCATCCTGTTGGCTGACGATCATGCCGTGGTCCGCCATGGCTTTCGCATGATTCTGGATGCCCAGGACGACCTTGAAGTGGTGGGCGAGGTGGCCAATGGACGCGAGGCAGTCCAGGTGGCCACTGAACTGACGCCTGACGTGGTGGTGATGGATGTCACTATGCCCGAGCTTAACGGGATCGAAGCCACCCGCCGCATCGCCGACGCATCGCCACGGACGCGGGTACTTGCGCTGTCGATGCATAAGGATGCAGTCTACGTGCGCGAGATCCTGCGTGCGGGCGCGCGCGGCTACCTTCTAAAGGACTCCGCTGAGGGCGACTTCCTGGCTGCCGTGCGCGCAGTGGCCCGCGGCGAAGGGTACCTGAGCCCTGCGGTGTCCGATGCGGTGCTTACCGATTACCGGAAGCACGTAACCAATCCGATTGACCTTCTGACAAGCCGCGAACGCGAGGTACTGCAGTGGATTGCCGAGGGAAAAACCAACAAGGAAATCGCGAACGCACTGAGCCTGAGCGTTTATACCGTAGAAGCGCATCGGGGGAAGATCATGGAGAAACTGAACCTTCATTCCACGGGCGAACTCGTGCGGTTCGCAGTGCGCAACGGATTGATTGATTGATGGGCGGGGTTTGGTTTGTAGGACTAAAGGCCTGAGGAAGATCCGCCGATCTCCTTAGTACCGGGCGTTCTCCGCGCCCGCTCAGGCCATACATCCGCCCACCTAAGGACTCCTGCTGATTTGGTTCTTTCGCGATTCCCTCTACAATCGCTTTGTAGATGGCTTCCAGAAGACAACAACCAAAAGACTATTTCACGGAAACAGAAGCCGCGCACTCGCTGGGAATCTCTGTCGAGGAGTTCCGGAATCTGGTCCGGCAACATTTGTCGCCGGATGAGCAGATGATGGGCAACGTAAGCGTGACGGCGTATAAGAAGTCGAACCTGATGTTATTGCGGATGCTGACCGGCAGGCCGCTTGAGGTCGACCAGTCCGCGTATCTGTGAGCGGCGTTTGGAGCGGCTAGAACCGGTAGTAGATGCCGAACTCCCACACCCGTGCATCGTTCGAAGTGCTGGTGAGCCGCCCGAACGCCGTGCTGTTTATGTTTTGGTCGCCAAAGGAAAACGTCGGGTGATTGGTCGCGTTGTAGGCGTTGGCCCTTAGCTCGAGGTAGTCCTTGTCGCGGATCTGGATCCGTTTCAACAGCGACATGTCGAGCGAGAACGCCCATGGTCCGGAGAACATGCGCCGCTGGAGCGTGCCCACCGAGCCCGCACCGGGATTGTAGAAGGCCTGCCCGGCATAAGGCGCTGCGGTGTCGGAGTTCACCCCGCGCCTGTCCGTGTTGATGGTGGCCCGGTCGATGAGGTAGACACCGTCGCCTTCCTTGCGGACGCCGAACAATGCGTCCAATTCGCTCTTGGTGGTGAGCGCGATGGCGGTGTTCTTGGCGGTGGAGCGCCCCGCGCGGTTCAGCGTCCCACGGTTGGAGAGCACCGAGAATGGGAACCCGGATTGCCATTGCATGATGCCGTTGACGATCCATCCGCCGAGAACGCGATTAACCACGCCGGAACCCGACGACCAGCGGCGCCCTCTGCCAAAGGGTAATTCGTAGCCACCGTTGAACTTGATCGCGTGGGTCAGATCGAAGGTTGGGCGCGCGCGCTCGAGGGATTTGTTCCCGAGATCAAGATAGGGGTCAAACCGCGACTGTGCGTCTCCCGCGTTGTCGGCCAGCACCTTACTGTAGGTATAGTTGCCTTGGATGTTCAAAGCGTCGCCCACGCGCCGCCGCACATCCATTTGGAGCGCGTGATAAGTGGAGTTGCCACCGCTGTTGATCGCGTTGGCGCCGAGCGCGTTGACGTTTCGGAAGAAGTCTACTCCGCCGTTCAGTCCGTTGGTCTGGTAGATAGTTCCCAGTTCGCCCACCTGACCCTGGAGGATGTTATTAATGACGGTGGCGTTGGTGAGCAGGCCGCCGGAGGCTAAGTTGGGGAATACCGTCAGGGGCTGCGTTCCCGCTCCCGTGTACGACGGCGCGAATCGCCCGGTGGCCGCCAGGGAAGCGAAACCGTTGTTCCGCGCACGGACGAAATCGTCAAGGAATCCGTTCTCCTTAATCACCACCTGGTTGTAGTCGAACGCCCGCAGCAACTGCGTTGCGTGGTTGCCCACATAGCGGATCTCAACGATGTTGCGCTTGATGTCGTGCTGGATGCCGAGGGTCCATTGCTGCACGTATGGCGTGTGCAGGTTCGGGTCCGGAGCGCCGAGTGCGGCGGTTGGGCTGGCGTCGTAGTTGTCGGCCTGGGTCAGCGGCACCATGAATGTGGGCGGCTGCACCGTCACGCCGCCGGATATTGTCCCTGTCAGGCCGGTCAGGTTCGCGGACTGGCTGAGGCCGGAGTTGGTGTTGACGTTGTTTCGGATGGCGGTGACAGACTCGTCGTTGAAGAACGAGATGCTGTAACCGCCGCGGACAGCCGTCTTCCCGGTGCCGAACGGATCCCAGGCGAAACTGAGGTTCGGTGCGAGATTGTTGCGATCAGGCTTGTACAGCGTCCGGCCACCCTTACCGACAAAATCGAAGACCGCGAGTGGATCGAGCAGGGTTTCGATAATGTTGCCGTTCTTCAGGGCCGGCAGCAGCCACAAGTTGTCGCGCTCCTTCAGCACCGTCCAGTACTCGTACCGCAGTCCGAGGGTGAGGGTGAGGCCTCTGAGGACTTTCCACCGGTCCTGGAGATAGCCGGACCATGTGTCGTAGGAGAAATTGCGAAGTTCGCCCGCACCCGGCACGAAGCCGGAGGTGGCACTGGTGACGTTGAAGGATTGACCCGCCGAAGTGAGAATTCCGCCCAGCGTCGAATACAGGGCGTTGGCCTGATTCACGTCACCGGCCGTTGCGCCGGGCAGATTCGCCGTCGTGAAGCCAGTGGTGTTTCTCGCGCTAATTCCGACACTCAGCGTGGGCACGATCCCGCCATCGTTGTAGGGCTGGATCCGGATGAACTGTGTCTGGAAGCCGAACGAGATCTCGTGTTTGCCCTTCAGCCAGGAAGCATTATCCTGGATCGAGTAAGTGTTGGTGAACCGCCCCTGCGGCATAAACTCGTTGACGGGGTTGGTGAAGATCGTGTTGTCGATATGAGCTTGCGGCGCACCGGTCGTGATGAACTTCGAGGGGCTTTTAAGGAACCCGCCGCGGACCTCGTTGGTGAACGTCGGGCTCGCCGTCCAGCGCCAGCCCAGGCTCAGGAAGTGCCGATCCGTATCGGTGCCGTTCGGAGGAATCGGGGTGTAAAACTGATCGCTGATATCGGGACGGTCGTTCGTCTCCTTGGTGTAATTGTACGTGGCCGTGAAGCTGTTGGTCGAAGAAAGATAGTAATCTCCGCGACCTACCATTTGCCGCCGAAATCCATTTTCACGCGCGTTGAAACGGTATCCGCTCGTATTGATGCCGTCGCCGGTATCACCGGAATTCGGCTGGGGCAAGCTTTGCAGCAGCGCCGAAATCGCCGGATCGATCGAGACGCCTCGCGCCGCCAGCAGATTCGTAGACGAGGCACAACGCGCGCAGCCGAAAATACCCTGCCGCGCCGCTGGAGTCAATACCGTGTTGATCTGCGTGCTCTGCTGTTTCAACCGGTACTCTTCATAGTTGGCGAAGAAGAACAGCTTATCGCGGATAATACGTCCGCCGAGTGACCCGCCGGGTTGATTCAGATTCAGAAACGGCAACTCAACGCCGCCGCGGTTGTTGAACCAATCGTTGGCGGAAAACTTGTTGTTCCGGTTGTACCAGTAGAGCGACCCATGATAGTCATTGGTTCCCGATCGCGTCGACAATGAGATCTGCGCCGCCCCGCCCCCAATGGTCGTCCCCGCGTTCGCTACCGCCACCGTCATATCCGAAATCTGTTCGATCGTCGGCCGGATCGGCATGAAGTCCAACGAGTTGGTGCGGATGAAGTTGTCCTGGATATTGATTCCGTCGAGCGTCACGTTCGCCGCCGATGTCCGCAGGCCGTTGATCACCGTTGGCCCGCGGCCGCTGCTCACGCCCGCCTGGGTGTTGAACAATGTGCTCACCTGCCGCCCAAACGCCGGCAAATTCTGGATCTGATCGCGCGTGATGGTCGTCGTCAGCTCCGAATTGGTGAGTTGTACCGTCTGCACGTCGGCCGATACCTCGATCACCTGCTCGGTAGCGGCCACCTCGAGCTTCACTTGCCCCAGCGAAACCTCAACCAGCGGATCCACTTTCACCAGCCTGTTGCTGAACTTCGCAAAGCCCGGCTTGGAGACCAGTAAATCGTAAGTCTGCGGCCGGACCGCCGGAAAGACGAACAAGCCCTCCGCATTCGTCTCTGTCAGGAGAATCGCCTGGCCACCGCCCGGGACTCTTACTTCAACGCTTGCGCCCGGAACCGGTGCGCCGGTGGGATCGACAACCGATCCACTGATTCGTCCGTTTACCTGCGCCACGACGAGCGCCGGACACACAAGTAGCAAGGTAAGTACCTTTCCCAAATCCATGAAGTCAACTCTAGCACGGCTTAGGACTAGTGGTACCCCTAGGCGCGCAACAGTCGTAAGCCGTTGAATGTAACCAGCAACGTAGCCCCCATGTCCGCCGCCACAGCCATCCACAGCGTCGCGATTCCGAAGAACGCCAGCACCAGAAACACTGCCTTTAGCGCCAAGGCAATCGCCACATTCTGCTGGATTACGCCCACCGTCCGCCGGGCGTGGCGTATCAGAAACGACAGCTTATTGAGATGCCCGGACATGAGCACAACGTCGGCCGTCTCCATCACGACGTCCATTCCGGAGGTGGCCAGCGCAATCCCGAGGGACGACGCGGCCATGGCCTGGGCGTCGTTGACTCCATCGCCAACCATTGCCACCCTGCCGTACCGTTCTTTCAAGGCGACTACCGTATCGGACTTATCTCCCGGCAGCAGTTCCGCCCGAACCTCATCCACACCGACGTAGGCACCCACCAATTCGGCGGTGGCGCGGTTGTCTCCGGTGAGCATAATCACCCGCTCTATGCCGACCGACCGTAAGCCCCGAACGGCTTCGATGGCGTCCTTGCGGATCGGATCTTCCAGCGACACCAGTGCCCAGGCTTCGCGATCGGTGCCAAAAACGACCACGCTGCTTTCTTCGGTTGGCAACCGGTGCCGGAGCGGTTCAACGTCAAGCCCCTTCTCCGCCATCATCCGAAGGCTCCCGGCCCAGAACCGTTCCCCGGCAACCATACCCTCCGCGCCTTTCCCTTGATACGAATAGAAGTCAGATACCTCGAGCGGACGCACGCCGCGCTCTTCGGCGTAACGCAGCACTGCCCGCGCAAGAGGGTGGCCGCTATGGGCTTCGAGCGCGGCCAGCCGCGCCAGCACGTCCTCCTCGGTATGGCCATTGAGGAGATCGAGCGCCTTCACCGAGGGCTCACCCCGCGTGAGCACGCCCGTCTTGTCGAACGCGACGACTTTTACCGCAGCGGCCTCTTCGAGGAACGCCCCGCCCTTCACCAGCACGCCCTCCCGCGCCGAAGACGCCAGGGCCGCGACGATACTCACGGGCGTCGAAATCACGAGCGCGCACGGGCAGGAGATCAGCAGGATGACCATGCCCTGGTAAAACCAGTCGCCCCAGTCCCCGCCAAGCACCAATGGGGGAAAAGTGGCCACCATCAACGCCAGCATCATCATCGCCGGCGTATAGTAACGCGAGAACTTCTCGACGAACTGCTCGGATGGCGCGCGCCGGTGCTGCACTCCTTCCACCATGCGTATGATCCGCGCCAGCGTGGTGTCCGACGATGGATGCGTGATCCGCACATCGAGCGTTCCGTCGCCGTTCATCGTGCCGGCGTAGACCTTGTCGCCCCTCGTCTTCCACACCGGGATCGGCTCGCCGGTGATCATCGCCTGGTTTACTTCCGAGTTGCCCGCCGCTACCTCGCCGTCGCACGGAACCCGTTCTCCGGGACGCACGCGCACGGTTGCGTTCACCTTTACCTGCGCGATCGGGACACGGTGCTCGTGGTCCCCATGCACCACCGACGCCTCGCCGGGCGCGTACTCCATCAGCGCCGTCACCGCCTTCCTCGCCCTCGCCAGGCTGAAGGTCTCGAGCAGCGCCGCCAAGGCGAACAGAAACGCAAGGGTCGCCCCTTCGATCCATTCGCCGAGATACATCGCCCCGAGCAGCGATACCATCACCAGCGCGTTCATGTCAGGCTGCAGCCGCCGGAACGAATAGGCGGCTTTCGGCAGGACGAAGAAGCTTCCCGCCGCGACCGCAAGCACGCAGAGCGCGATCACCAGCCTTGTCACGTGATGCCCGGCGTGTTCATGCGCCAGCAGCGCGGTTACCAGATCGCCGCTGGTTATTCCTTGCACCACCATGGCGGCCAACAGGCACAATCCGCTTACCGCCGCCAGCCCTGTCTTCCCGTATGACTGCCAGAACCCGCGGGACTCCGATTGTTCCGTCCACAATTCGCAGCGCAGCCCGGTTTCCGACACGGCTTTCTGTATACGGGCAGGGTCGATGCCTGCGCCGTCGAAGGCCACGCGCATCTTGCCGCGGACGACGTCGAAGGAGAGGTCGACGATGCCACTCTCGCGATCCAGGCGCTTCCGGATGAGCGAGACCTCTTCAGCGCAATCGAGGCCATGGACGCGGAATTCTGCCTGGGTTGGAGTCACGGGTGCTGCTACTATTTTTGCGCAGCCGGGCATCAAATAAAACTTAGGACTTCAGGATGATGCGATTCGAACCGCTGTCGATCCCGAGCACGATGTTCTCTTGACGGCCAAATCTGTCGCTGCGGCCGGCGTGCCGAGGCTAGCGGCGACGGTGGAACTGGTTCCTTTAACTTTAATCAATTCCCAGCGAAACGCCCGGGCTTCTCGAATCACTTGTATCCTGATAGGGACCAGAGGAGCACATATGGCCAGACCCGACGAATCGATCACATTCCTGAAAGACCGCGGATACTCGGTACTGCGCATGCCGCGCGCCGACGTTCAGCCCCTGCAGACGCTGCTTCGGGCGGCCAAGAAAGATCTCACGCGCCTCGGCGATCTGGCGACGATCACGACAGCGGGCACAAATCCGCTGCCGGCGCTGAGCATCGACAACGAAGCGCCGATCGCCATCTCCGGCAAGGAGAGCAGTTCCACCAAAGTGGAAGTGGGCGTCAATATTCTGGGCAATATTATCCAGGCTCTGGGCGGCAACACGCTGGGCATCAGCGCTGGATACAGCATGGCGAAGACCATCACCTTCAAGTACGAAAACGTGCTCGAGGACCATATCGCCGTCGACCAATTGGATCAGTACATCACGGCGTGTAATTTCCGCGCCGATCAAAGAACTGTCACCGACGCGCTGATCGACGACGCCGTTTTTGTGATTACTTCCACTATCAAGACGAGTAAGTTCTCCGTGAACGCGCAAGGGGAAGGAGGCGTCAAAGTGGGGCTTGACGTTCCGGCGATGTCCGGCATCGCGAACGGCAAGCTGAAAGTGGACCTCGGCAAGGCAGCGGAAGGCACCGTTGTCTACGAGGGGGCGACGCCGGTGGTGTTCGGATTTCAGGCGGTGCAGCTCTTCTTCGATGATCATGATGGGCGGCCGGTTTTTACCGCGATGGATCCGCTGAAGGCGGGCGCCGCGGCGGCACGGGCAGCCGGAAAAGTAGAGCCGACACTGCTGCAACTGGACGAAGGCGCCTTCTTCCGTCTGAACGACGCGCCGTGAACAACTGGGCGATCGTGATCGGCGTCGACAGCTACGCGGCGCCGCATCTGAATCTGAAGGGAGCGGTGCGGGACGCTCTTTCGATGCTCGAATTGCTTACCGCCGGCAGCG
>JBGSME010000270.1:0-2119 GCA_041740335.1 Bryobacteraceae bacterium
GCTGGCGACGATCTGGGCCTGCCAGGCGGGCAAGGATGTTTATGTGGAAAAGCCGGCGAGCCACAACATCTACGAAGGGATGCAGATGGTGAAAGCGGCGCGAAAGTACAAGCGGATGGTGCAGGTGGGGTCACAGAGCCGTTCGATCGCGCACAAGCAGAAGGCGATGCAGTTGTTGACCGAGGGCGCCATCGGGCAGGTGTATCACGCCAGGGGGCTGTGTTTCCGGCGGCGGTTTTCGATCGGCCATACGCCGGATGAACCGGTACCGGCCGGGCTCGACTGGCGGTTCTTTCTTGGACCTGCGCAATACAAGCCCTACAGCAAAAACAAGTTCGCCTACAACTGGCACTGGTTTTGGGATACCGGGAACGGCGATATCGGCAATCAGGGCGTGCATGAGATGGATATCAACCTGTGGGGTATCGGCCGCACGGGCTGGCCGAAGCAGGTTTCGGCGACCGGTGGGAAGTTTGCCTGGCAGGACGATCAGGAGACGCCGAACACACAGTCGGCGAGTTTCGATTTCGGCGATGCGTATATGACGTTCGATACGCGGAACCTGCCGACGCCGCCGGAGGGTCTGCTAGGGATGCGTGGGCCGAACTACACGGGGAACATTTTCTTCGGAAGCACCGGTTTCCTGATTGTGGATTCGGGCGGATTTGAGCTGTACAAGAGCACGATCGGAAACCTGAGCCGCGAGCAGGCCACCGGCGCCGGCGCAGGCGGACGGGAGAAATACGAAAAGGCGATGGACGAGAAAGCGCAAGAGCAGCAGGCCTGGCAGACGCAGCCGCACATGAAGAATTTCCTCGAAGCTGTGCGGTCGCGTGACTACACGAAGCTGAACGCCGAGATCGAAATCGGGGCACGGGCGGCGGCCTATTGTCATCTGGCGAATATCAGTTATCGCGTGGGGCGGACGCTGAATGTGTCGCAATCGACGGGGCGGTTTATTGGCGACGAGGAGGCAAACGGCATGCGGACGCGGGACTACCGGGCGCCGTATGTTGTGCCTGAAGAGGTTTGAGGGTAGGCGGCTATCCGGGAGTCCCGTAAGTACTAGAAGTTTCAATTCGGCCTTCATGTGCTAATTCAGCATTGTATTTGAAGTTACCTCCGATTAAAACTTATCTCGACGAAATAGTACCACATCCGTGGTGAGTATTTACGTTGACCTTTCAAACGAGGAGGACCTAGCTCGATGCCCAAGCACCTATTACTTCTCGCGGCCAGTTGCTTCACGCTCCAGGCTGCGGTTATCAGCATCCCGCAATCGGCTCTGTTGCCATCCGCCGGTTACTACACTGACTCTATTGGCGGGGGAATCGGGACCCCGTTGGTTATGACCGGCGGCGGTAACGCAGCGAACGTGGGCTTCAGCCCAAACGATGACGGTTTTACGGGGCCGATTGATCTGGGGTTCACGATCCACTTCTTCGGCGCGGACTACACCCAGTTCTGGGCCAATAACAATGGCAACATCAGCTTTACGGGCGGATTGGCGCAATTTACTCCCTCGGGTCCTCAGGGCGCGAGCGTCCCGGTGATTTCGCCGTTTTTCGGAGATGTGGATACTCGCGGCGCACTGAGTGGCTTGATGAGTCTCCGTAACGACCTTCCTAACCAAATCATCGTTACCTGGGACCAAGTAGGTTACTTTGGCGCCCACGACGATCTACTAAACAGTTTCCAATTGGTGCTTCGCGGACCGGGATACGCGATTCCGGCCGGCGAGGGCCAGATTGGGTTCTTCTGGAATGCGATGGAGTGGGAGACCGGAGACGCGAGTGGCGGAAGCAGCGGTTTCGGCGGAGTTCCGGCGGCCGTCGGGTTCGGTGACGGCGCCTCAAACGGGTTTGTCCTGGATGGATCGACGCAAGATGGTATAGCCGCCGTTGTCCGGAATCGCCAACTTTGGTTCAACCTCGATGCCGCCGGGGCTCCGGTGGTGGTGCCTACAACGCCCTCAACGCCCCCAACGCCCAGCAGCGGGGTGCCGGAACCGTCGACATTCGTGCTGGTGGGCCTGGCGACGGGAGCGTTGCTGTTCAAGCGGCGTTCTCATTTGCGGCGGAACTGGTAGATCTCGTAGACAGGCTGGCCGTGGCGGTCC
>JBGSME010000271.1:0-2657 GCA_041740335.1 Bryobacteraceae bacterium
GGCTGGCCAGCGCGAGGAAATAGGGGGACTCGCCCCAATCGGCGCTACTTGGCCGCAAGCCGCTCGGGGCTTTGACGGCTTCGTCGTGCTCGGCTTGCGTGATGAAGCCGTTGGCGAGCATCAGCGAAAGAACGACGTTGCGGCGGGCGATGGCGCGCTCGGGTTGGCGATGCGGAACAAAGTAGCTGGGGCGCTGCGGGATGCCGGCGAGGAGGGCCGCCTCAGGCAGTGTCAACTGTTCCAGATCCTTGCTGAAATAAACGCGGGCGGCCTGGCCGAAGCCGTGGATGCTGTAGGTCTCGTGCTGTCCCAGATAGATGCCGTTGCAGTAGTGTTCGAAGATCTCTTCCTTCGACAGCTTCCATTCGAGTGTGGCAGTGATCATCGATTCGGTGATCTTGCGCTTCCACACTTTGTCCTGGCTCAGCCAGAGCATGCGAGCCAACTGCATGGTGAGCGTGGAACCGCCCTGCTGGCGGCGTCCGGAAGTGGTATTGGCCCATGCGGATTTGATCACGCGGAGAGGATCGAAGCCCCAGTGGGTAAAGAAATGCTTGTCTTCGGCGGAGACCAGCGCGTTGACCAAGACCTTTGGGATGGTCTCAAAAGTGACCATTCGGCGCTTTTCGCGGTTCTCGCCGGAGAGATTGGCGATCAACTGCGGCTCGAGCATGTACTCGTTCACCGAGACGTTGTTGTGCAGCGTGACGATGCGGCTGATGCGCCCGTTCTCAAAGCGAACCTCGGCGGGCTCCTGTTTGAAGTATGAACGGGGTCCAGGCCGGACGGTAAGGACATTGTCCTCGAACGAGTATGAGCCGATCGGGTTATTCGGGTTCGGTGTATAGCCGGCCTGGCGCAGTTCGGTAATGATGCCGGGAGCCTTGGTGGAATCTCCGCGTCCAATGGCGCGGGGAGCGGCGTAAAAATTCGAGGTGTAGGCGAAGGGCCCGAGGTCGAGTTTCTCGTCGACCAGATCCGAGAACTGCCGGCCGACGTGGATCGCGAACACAAGAAGCCCCAGACCGGCAAACAGAAGCCCTAATTCGACGCGGCTCCGCCGCTTGAACCAGTCGAAGATTCTTTGCATCGGGCTGGGCACGTTCTAATCATGATGGCAGAGTCCGGGGTGTCTTGCCAAGAGGTGTATAGGGTTCGGACGGAGCGGCATTCCCCAAAAAGGGTGTAGCATTTTTCGGTACGTCAGCGGGCGTACTTGATGATGGCGAAGCCGCCGCCGGCCAGGACGACGAATGCCAGCGCGAGCCAGTCGAAATATTTGTCGATGAATCGCCGCATCGGCTCGCCGACCAGACGGAGCAGACCGGCTACGAGGAAGAATCGCGCGCCGCGCCCCACCGCGGAAACAAGGGCGAAGCCAAGCAGATTCATGTGGAATGCGCCTGAGGCGATGGTGAATACTTTGTAGGGGATGGGAGTGAAGGCGGCCGCAAAGACGATCCAGAAATCATACTGCAGGTACCATTGCGATACCTTCTCATAGTACGCCTGTGCGTGGTAGAAATCGACGACTCGCGCACCGACGGTCTCCATGAGAAACATCCCGATGCCGTATCCGGCGATGCCGCCGAAAACGCTGCCCAACGTGCACAAACCCGCGAAAAGAAACCAGCGATGCGTCGCGCCCAGCACGAGAGCGATCAGCAAGACATCGGGCGGCACTGGAAAGAAGCTGGACTCGGCGAAAGACAGGCAAAACAGCGCCACCATGCTATGCGGGCTGAGGGACCACCGGAGGACCCAGTCATAGAGCCGCCGGTGAATGCGCCAGCCGTAGCTGGATGGTGGGGCGGGGATGGCAGTGTCGCTCATGGTTACGGTGTTCGATCGGCGGATTTGGGCCGAATCCTCAGTGTAGCCGAGCGGAAGATGATTTATCGGGAAACTGGCGGACCGGGTTTCCACCAGACCACCTCGAGCGTGACCAATCCGCGGGACCAGTAGATCGGCGCCAGACCGGCGCTTTCGGCCACCGCCTCGAGGCCGGGCACGGTGGGGATCGCAATCCCAAAATCCGCCACCCATTGCGGCAGTACGAAGTCTCCGAAAGCCAGGTATCCGCCGCGAGCCACCACGCGCGCCATCTCGGCGACCGCCTCGCGCCATGCTGGCACGTGGTGGGTCACTTTGTTGGTGCCGACGATATCGAAGGAGCAATCGGCGAACGGCAGCCGCTCGGCGTTGGCCTCCTGAAAATGAACCTGGGCGTTTTCCAGGCCGGCGGAAGCTTCCGCCAGCCGCACCTGTGCCGGATCGGCATCGACTCCGGTGACGTTTAAACCGAACGCCCGTGCCAGATGCAGCGCCGCCGCGCCGTTTCCGCAGCCGACGTCGAGGTAGTGCATTCCGGGCGCGACCTCGGGGATCTGGCGCAGACGGCGCTCGAAGAGCCTGGCTACGGTCCGGGAGTGGCCGGAGGCGTTGACGAAGCGCTTCTCGAAGCTGCTCATGTTCATGGACCGCTTTCTCCCTTCCGCTGCGGCTGGCGACGGAACACGAGGCAGTAGCCGGACGAGTCCGCGTCGAGCGATTCTTTAACAAATCCGGCGCGGGTCAACTCGCGCTCGACATCGGCTGCCGCGACGCCGTGCCGCGGCATCCAGAAGCGCCACGGGGATGGAGCGAAATCGATAATG
>JBGSME010000272.1:0-6431 GCA_041740335.1 Bryobacteraceae bacterium
GGTTGGCGTGGATTTGTGCGGCGATGGCCATTTTGGTTCTCCTTTTTTGGCGTATTGGATGCGAAAAGGCAGGAGCGGTTGACCGTCCTGGCGGTACGGTGGCGCTCCTGCCTGCGGAAACAGAGTAGCAGGTGTTGTCAAGTGTTTTTTGGGGTAAGTGGTTGATTGGGTTGGGTGGGATGGGGTGTGACTGGGCTTTCGGGGGGAGTGCCCAATCGACTCGACAGCGCCGATGGAATAGAATGCGCACTGGAGGTTCCGGATATCGTGCGCGCTTTTCCCATTGCGGCAACGCTGTGTCTGGGCATTTACCTACGCACAGTCGTATGCGCGCAGCCGCCGGAATTGATTTATCAGGACCGTACCAGCTACTCCGAAGGCACTCGCACCATACCTTCCACCGGCAAGGCGACGCTGGACCTCATCGCCGCGCTGATCCAACACCAGGAGCCGCCCGCGAAGCTGCCGCCCAAGTTTAGGGCGATGTTCTACCGGCCGACAGGAGAAGCACCGAGCCTATCGATAAGAGAAGTGGAGCCACTCTATTTCTACCAATTGGGTGACGTATCGAACTCGAGTTGGAAAGGTCAGCCGATCGTTCACTACGAGTGGCCCACCGAGACGGTGGTGGCAAGGCTGACCTATAAGAAGGATCCGCTTCGTCTCGATCGAGTTGCATATCGAGGCGATGCGCGAGGCCGGGGCGCCGGCGCCGGAACCGGCCAGCTACGCCGACGAAGTGGAGATTACTCCTGTCACGTAGAGGTACCCACGGCGGGCCGGTGCTTGGTACGGCCGGGCCAGTCCCACGGAGCGGACTGGGGCACGCTGGGCTGAGCGCAAAATGACAGTCCGGCTTGGTTAGTTAGCGGCAACGGCGGACGTTGCTGGTCAGTTCAGAGACGGACCGTGCATAGCCAGGTTTCAAGGCTATTTCCTCCGGTGCAGCCGAGACCGGGGGGGCTCAGTGAACCGTACTAAAGGCTAAGGGACAGAGATGGTGGCCATGGCTTTCCAGCCGGTGTTGTTACCGCCAGTGTCGCGCGCGGCGGCCCAGACAACCCGGTCGCCGGCAAAGTTTCCGCTGAAGGCAATGTCCAGGGTGAGTATCAGTGAATTGCCGGACCCGGCGGCGGATGAAGCTGTGCCGGAGATCGTGCACTGACTGTTGTTGATATTGCCCGTGCCGGGTAAGGAGAGCGACCCGGTGAAGGGTCCGCCCGCGTCGCCGGCATCGTTGACGAGGACCAAGAGGTTGGACTCGCGGACGAAAGCGAGGTAGCAGGCATTGCGGCCGTCGATGGCTCCGTTGATGAGGAGGTTGAGGACCGTAAAATCCGAGAAGCCGGTTGAATCGGAGAAGACTGTGGTGAAGGTGACGCGGGCGGCGGAGGCTCGGGTGGGTGTCATGCTGACGACGTTCAGCGGGGTAGCGGGTCCACCGGTAACCGTCCACACAGCCTTCGCATGCCAGCCGGAGTTATTACCGGCATTGTCGCGGGCGGCCAGGTAGAAGACCCGGTTGCCTGCAAAGGGTGTTTTGAAGACGATGTTGAGGGTCAGGGTGAGAGTGTTGCCGCTGGTTACGGCGGAGGATCCGGCTGCGTTGATGGTGCATTGACCGTTCGAGATGGAACCGGAACCGGGCAGGACGAGCGCACCGGCAAAGGGTCCGCCAGCGTCGCCTGGGTCATTGACCAGCACGAGGGTGCCGATGGAGCGAACGTAAGCCAGGTAGCAGGCGTTGCGGCCGTCGATAGCCTCGTTGATGAGGACGTTCAAGACGGAGAGGTCGTCTGCCCCCTGGGCGTCCGTGAAGGTGAAAGCGAAGGTTTGGGAACTACCGGATCCGGAAGCGGGGTTGGGTACTCCGACGGTGGGAATCGAGAGGCCGCCGGACACGGCTTGCTGTGTGACGGTGAAGACTTGTCCAGCAATGGTCAAAGTGCCGGAGCGTGGCGCTCCGAGGTTGGCGGATACCGAGTAAGCCACGGCGCCGGCCCCGTTCCCCGAGGCTCCGGTGACGATGGTTATCCAGGGAACGTTACTGGCCGCGGTCCAGGTGCAGCCGGAGGAGGTTGTAACGTTGACCGCGCCCGGACCTCCAGCGGAGGAGGAAGTGGCGGAGGTGGCCGACAGCCCGTAGGAGCAAGTGGAGGGGAAGAAGGCCATGGAGTTTGCGCCATCGACGGTGCGGCCGATAGTGGTTATGGCCCCGGTGGCCCGGTTAATAGTGGCGAGGTGCGACGGAGTGGCCTGTACTTGCGGCAGAACGAATGCGAACAGCGTTCCAAAAGGATCGAATTCGAGTCCGCCTATCTTCTCGCCAGTGTTTCGGCCAGTGAGGACGGGGCCATTGATCAAGGCGCCGTTTGACGGGGTGAGCGAGTAGAGTTGGCCGCCATCCGCGGCCTTGTTGGCGTAGTAGAGGATACCGGCCGGGGAGAAAGCAAGCCCGGCGCCGCCGACAGAAAGCGGCGAAGCGTCTCCGACGCGCGTGGCGGCCCCAGTGGCGGTATTGACGCGATAGAGATCGCTAAACGCACGAAGCGAACTCATGGCGTAGAGGGTGCCCGAGGAGTCGAAGGCAAGATCGTGGAGAGATCCGTCGGGAGGGGCGACGGGACCGTCGAGAAGGCCGAGGGGGCCGACTTCGGTGGCGGTAGCGGTGGCGATATTGATGCGAAGCAGTTTGCGTGGATTGATCGGGTCGCGATTGTTGGTGACACCGTAGAGTTCGCGGGTTATGGGATGAAAAGCAAGACCGTTGACCGCGTAGCCGATCGAACCGATGTCGTTGATGACGTTGCCGGTGGAGGGTTCGATACGGTAGAGGCGGGAATCGGTGCCGCCGCCGCCGCCGGTCGCCATGTAGAGAGTGCCCATTAGCGGACCCGTTTGCGAGACGCGGATGGTTTGGCCAGCGATACGCAGAAGGGTAGATCGCGGGTAGCCGTTGTTTGCGGCGATGTTCGCGTTAAGGGTAGTCGAACCGGTACCGGAAGCCGCGCCAGAGTAAGTGGCCCAAGCAAGATCGCTCGACGCAGTCCATTGGCAACCGGCGGCGACGGTCAATGTAATCGGGAAACTCCCGCCGCCCTGAGGAGCGGTTTGCGTAGCAGGGCTTACGGTGGCTGGGCAGAAATTGACCGGAGATTGCTGTGTGATGTTTAAGGTCTTGCCGGCGATGCTTACGGATCCGGTGCGGGCTGCGGGTCCGGTATGAGTGGAGACAGTGAGTGCGACGGTACCGTTGCCGCTACCGGTGGCACCGGATGTGATGGACACCCAAGAGAGAGATTCGGAGGCGGTCCAGGCGCAGTTGGCGCTCGTGGTCACCGTGACCGAGATGGAACCGGCGGCTGGCTGAACCGTTTGGGAATCGGGCGAGATAGAGGCGCTACAGAAGTTGTCTAGCGAGCGTTGCGTGATGGTGACCGCAGCGCCAGCTATGTCGACGGTGCCGGAGCGCGGCGCATTGGCGTTGGCGGCGATGGCGAGGGTGATTGCGCCGGGTCCCGACTGGATGGGAATTCCGTTGAGCGTGACCCAGGCCGCGTTGCTGGTGGCGGTCCAAACGCAGCCGATTCCCACAGTGACGGTGATGGTGGCGGTGGTTGCGCCGGCGTTGACGGTCTGCGAAGTGGGTGAGAGCGTCGGGGCGCAGGCGTTAGGAGCGCTTTCCTGAAGGATGTCGACAATACGGCCGGAGACGGTAACGGTAGCAGTTCGCGGGAGGCCGGAGTTCGCCGATGCAGTGAGCGGAACTCCGGCGGTGCCCCGACCGGAACCGGCGCCGAGTGTCAGCCATGGCGATGCTTCCGAGGCGGTCCAGGCGCAGGGGGAGCCGATGACGAGGCCGAGCGCAAAGGCTCCGCCGGAGTTGGGGACGATTTGGCGGCTTGGGGAAACAAAGCCGATGCAGTTGAGAGCGGCGATTCCGCTGAGGTAGTCAACAGTGCGGCCGATGGGGGTGAGCACGCCGGTAGCGGGATTGAGCCGGGAGAGGTTAGCCACCGGGCCCCGGCTGAGTTGCGCGTGGGTAAGAGCGAGCAGGGAGCCATCGCCGAGGAGATCGAGAGCCGCTACTTTCTGGTCAGAGGAGCCGGAGAGATTGGCAGCGGGAGTGAGGGCTCCGTTAGTGCGGTTGACGCGATAGAAGTTCGGCGAGAGGGACATTTGATTGGCGTAATAGAGTTCGCCGGAGGGGGTGAAGTGGAGTCCATAGCCGTAAACGCTGCCGCCGATTCCGGATTCGCCAAGTCTGGTGGCTGCGCCGGTGGCGGTGTTGATCGTGTATAGGTCGAAGGTAAGTGCGTTTCCCCATCCGTATAGGGTGCCCGCGGAATCGAAAGCGAGTTCCCGGATTCCGGCGCCGAGGCTGCCGACAAACCTGCCGATGATCGTGGTGGCCCCGCTTAGGTCAAGGCGAACGAGGCTGTTGGCAATACTGGATAGACGGCTGGTGACGGCGTAGATATCACCGGTCAAGGGATGAATGGCCATGCCGGTTGTGGAGTATCCGGTGTCGCCGACGGTGGCGAGGACTGCGCCCGTGGCCGGATCGAGCCGGTAAAGAGTGGACGGCGGGTGGCTATTATCCGAGCGAGTCGCGCCGTCTGCGCCGTAAAGGGTCGACAAAAACAGGCCTTCCTGGAAAACGGTGAACTCGCGGCCGACGGCGGTAAGCGTCGCGACGCGCGGAGGACCGGTATTCGGAGTTGTTGTAACCATGAAGAAGCCGGGGCCGGAGCCGCTGGCGGGGCTTACGGAAAGCCATGCGGGAACGTTGGAAACCGACCACGGGCAGCCGCTCTGAAGCGTGATCGCGATGGGCGCGTCGAGCGTTTCGGGCGGTCCGTTGGCGGGAAACTTGGTACCGGCGGAGCCAAGCGTGGCGAAGCAACCTCCGTTGGAGGGTTGTTGTTCCAAGGTAAAGGTCTGGCCGGCGATGTTGAGCGAGCCGGTTCGAGCGGTGGTGGAGTTGGCGGCGATGTTGAAAGAGACCGCTCCGCTTCCGCTACCGGACGCGCCCGCAGTGATGGTGATCCACGGGACGTTACTCGAAGCCGACCATGCGCAACCCTGTGCAGCGGTGATCACTACGGTGTATGGATTGACGGCGGAGGGTCCGGCAGTGAGGCGCGAAGGGAACAAGGCTGCGGGGCAGGAATTGCTTTGGCTTTGCTGGTTGACAGCCACGGTTTGGCCGGCGATGCTGACGGTCCCGTTTCTCGGCGTACCTGGGTTCGTGGATATGTTGAGCGTGACCGAGCCGCTGCCGGTGCCGGAGGTCCCCCCTGCGACGGTAATCCACGGGGCATTGCTCGATGCGGTCCAGGCGCAGCCAGAAGCAACGGTGATTGTTTCAACCTGGGTGGACGCAGCCGAGCCGACATTGATTGGCGAGGGGCTCACTGTGGCGGGGCAGGTGTTCGGCAAACCTGCTTGAGCGAGGTCGATGGTGAGTCCGGCGACGGTGACCGACCCGGTGCGAGGAGCGCCGGCATTGGACGGCACTGAAACGGCCACCGTGCCGCTACCGACGCCTGAGGAAACGTTGACTGAGAGTCCAAAGGTCGAAGAAGCGGATGCGGTCCAGTAGCAGCCGGCCGTGGTGGTGACAGTAACATTGAGGCTGCCACCGGACTGGGGCGCGGTGAGGCTTCCTGGGGAGACCGAACCCGTACAAGACTGCCAGGCGATTGCGCTGATGCCTTGGACAGCCGTCAGCCCGCGCGAGGCGATTTGGCCGCTTACGGGGTTGACCGTGACGAGGGTAGTGGCATTATTGCGATCCTGATCGGCGCCGGGCCGTGTGATGCCGAACAGTTCGCCCGTGGGGGAAGTTTCGAGAGCGGTGAATCGATTGTCGGAACTGCCCGACAGGGTCGGGCCGGGGGACAGTGCGCCGGTGGTCTTGGACACGGTGTTCAGCGTGGAATTGGTCAAACCGGCCTGATAGAAGTTGCCACTGGGGGAAAGGGCGAAGCCGGAGCCGTTGCTGAAGCCGGTGTTGGAACCGAGAGGAGTGGCCGAGGCGGCATTTCCATCGGAGGTATCACTATCGAGGAGGTAGAGCAGTTCTCCAGTGCTGCTATGGCTGCCGCCCCAGCCGTAGAGAGCGTTACCGACGAAAGCGAGGTCGTGAATGGGCCTCGCCAAGTCACCCGATATGGCGGTTGCGGCTCCAGTGGTTGTGTTCAGCGTGACGATTCTGCGGGGATCGGTGGCGGCGTTGCGAGAAGTCACCCCGAAGAGCACTCCATCCGCGCGCATGGCTAGTCCAACGATCTGCCGGTTGGTGTTGCCGATGGTCGCGATGACGGCTCCCGAGGTCGGGTTGAGGACGTGGAGCGCGGTGGGAGAGGGCGCACCTGTCTGGCCGTTGACGGCAAGCAGCCGCGACGCGGAGAAGGTTCCGGTGGCGG
>JBGSME010000273.1:0-5648 GCA_041740335.1 Bryobacteraceae bacterium
GTTGCGATTGAAACCAGCCCCGGTGTTGAACCACTTGTCCACGCTGCGCTCGCTCGAAGATAGCGCGATATCACCGATGTTACCCGTATAAATCGCGTTGCCGAACCCGAGCGCCGCGCCGGACTGATAGATGATCACCCCGTTCAACTGCCAGCCTCCTGCCAGGAACTCGGCCGGGGCGGGCATGCCTGCTCCGAAGCGCCGGCCCTTGCCAAACGGCAGCTCATAAATGCCGCTCACCGCGATCCGGTGTGGACGGTCCAGGCTGGCCAGCGCTTCGTAGGGGAGCGAGTCGCCGGCGTTCAGGAAGGAGATCGCCTCCATCGCCTTGGACCATGTGTACGCCAATTGGAACGTGTAACCCTTGCTGAACCTCTTCTCAGCGCGAAGCTGTAACGAGTGGTACCAGTTATAACCGATCGGCTCTTCCACCACCACGTTCCCGAACTGCGGATAGGCGCGCAGCAGCGCCGCCCGCGAGGTATTGGCGCCGTAAATTGGATTCGTGCCCCGGAACGGATTGCGGAATGTCTGGCTCAGGTAGTTGATCGTGGTCACGTCGCGGAACGGCGAGGTGCTCAAGTACTCATTCGGTGTCGCGTTCAGATTCCGGTCCATGCCCAACCGCAAACCGCGATTGCCCACGTAACCCACGTCAGCAACGAATTCGCCCATCTGCCGCTGGAACCCCGCTGACCACCGCTGCGAATAGGCATGAGTCCGCCCGGCGTTGTAGAACTCGAAGCTCTGTCCCAGGAACGTGGAGAGCCCACCAGAAGCGCCCAGCGGCGACAGCAGCCCGTTTGGAAACGGATTGGCGTTGTTGGCGACGAAGGTAATCCCACTGTCGAGGGAAGCCTGAATCGGCGTAGTCTGCGCGAATCCGCTCTGGATCGCGTTCGTCTTATTGACGCCGATCGTCTCGTAGAACATGCCGTAGCCGGCGCGAAACACCATCCGGTCGTCGAACTGCCAGGCCATACCGATGCGCGGCATGACGTTGTTGCTCTCGCCCCGGAATGGGCTTCGCCCCACGCCGCCCGTATTCGCGAACAACAATCCACCCTTCGCCGCGAATTGGCTCGCGGGAATCTCCGGAATCGGGTTCGCCGCGTAGTTAATCTTCGCCTGCGCCTCCACCGGACTTGGCGATGTGTAATCGAACCCGCCATTGATCCGGTCGTAGCGTTCCGTAACCGGCCAGTCCTTTTCATAGCGCAATCCCATATTGATCGTCACTCGCGGAGTCAGCTTGAAATCGTCGTGAAGATACAACCCGAGATAGTTACTCTGGAACGCATAGCTTGCCGTCCGCTCCATCGACCCGGCCGGAACGCCCAGCAACGCCGAAGCAAGCTCCTGCCCAACCAGCGCCGCCGGCGAATTGTCGAGCGGCCCCCGCGTATAGGTGTTGGAAAACGCAAAATCCGGCGCGGTTTGCCGCGGGAACCGGTTCCCAAAGGCCCGGTAGACGCGCGTATCGGCGCCGAACTTCAAATTGTGAGTCGCCTGCAGCCGCGTGAAGTTCGCCGAAAGCAGATGCGTGATGCCCGAGTTCGTACCGTCTCCCGACTCCCAGGGCGAAATGGTCGAAAACGCCCCCAGCGTCGCGCGCGGGACAGTAGCAAGACTCTTGTCCACCAATCCCACCAGGTTCGGCGAGAACCCAAGCGAAGCCAGATCGTACCCCTGCGTAACCCGCCGCTCCGGAAATTCCTGCTGCGTGAAACCGTAGCGGACGTTCATCAGCATCTGCGGGCTCAACATGTACACGTCGTCGAGCGCGATTCCCCTGTTGATACGGTTCAGGATGATCCCGTTGATCCGATTGTCGAAGTGATCGTTCTTGTCCTCTTCCCAGAAATCATAGTGAACGCGGCCGAACAAGCGATGGTTCTCACTGAAGGCATGATCCATGCGGGCAATATGAACATAGTAGTCTTCGAGTGACCGCAGCGCGCCGTTGAAGTAGTTATTCCGGCCGTCAATGGTGCCCGGCTGATTCGCTTGCGGGTAAAGATTCACCAGCGATGTACCCACCCTGTCAAGCCTGCTCGATGGGATCACATTCCCCGGAAATGGCGTTCGGCTGAAGCGCCCGTTCGCAGCAGGAGTGGTCGACTGCGGATCGTAAACCTGATAGCTCGAATTCACCGCCAACAGGCCTGAAAAATCCCCCTGGCGCTGCGCGGACGTCGGCACGGTCCCCACAAACTGGCCCGGCACAATCCACTTATTCGCCTCCCACGCGTAGAACCAGAAAGTCTTGTTCCGGCCGTCGTATAGACGTGGGAGATAGACAGGCCCCCCGGCGGAGGCGCCATACCGGTTGTCCTGATACACCGGCGGGTCCGTATTGTTCTTGTTATTAAAAAAGTTGCGCGCGTCAAATGCGCGGTTACGCACAAACCAGTGCCCTTCCCCGTGTAACTTGTTCGTCCCGCTGCGCGTGCTCACATTCACAACCGAACCGATCGTGTGGCCGATCGAAGCGTCGTAGGTCGCTGTCTGCATCTTGAATTCCTGAATCGCGGTCTGCGGCGGCGAGAACGCTACCCGCGCCCGCTGCCCTCCGTCGGCGAACGTATTTGACACGCCGTCAATCTGGAATTCATTGTTGTAAGTCCCGTTGCCGTCGGTCGAGATCTGCGAGTTGCCGTTGTTGAACGCCGGCTTACGATCCCTCAGATTCGTGCCGTTCACCACGCCCGGCGTCAGCAGCGCAAGCTCGAAGGCGTTGCCGGCGAGCGTAGGCAGTTCCATCACGCGCCGCGTGTCGATCACTTGACCCAGCGACGACGAGGCTGTATCGAGAATCGGAGTGGTGGCCGCCACTTCGATGGATTCGGTCACCTCCCCCACCTCCATGGCGATCACCAACTCGGTCGGCTCGCCAACGCGCACCTGCACGCCGCCGCGCTGAAATCGTTTAAACCCGGTGAGTTCGGCAGTCACCGCATAGGTGCCCGAAATCAGATACGGCATCGTGTATCGGCCCGACGCGTTGGTCTGCGCCGTCGCCGTCACTCCTGTATCCACGTTCGTCGCGCGCAGATTCACCGCCGGGATCACCGCACCGGTCGAATCGGATACCACGCCGAGTAACGTGCCGCGTGGGTCCTGGGCATGAAGAACGCAGACAGCGAAAATCGCCGCGATAAGGCGAAGAGTACCGCAAAACATGAAGGCACCTCCTGAACGATCCCGTCCCATGGAGATTAACATAGGTTTGTTTATTTGTCTACGTTAATGTAACCGGAACGGATACGACGCCGATCCCAGATAACCCGCCCCCCAATCGTCCCCCGCACTTACGAAGCTTGCGCCTCACGACGTAAGCAAATACACTGCATGAAGGCATTGCAATCCAAGGAGGTCTCCGCCATGTTACACGTCCGATCCGCCATCGCGCTAGCCGCGTACCTAGGTCTCAACACGCTTGCGTTCGCACAGAGCTCTTCCGGCCGCGTCACCGGACTCGTCAGTGACCCTACTGGCGGCTTGATCCCGGGCGCCGACATCCGCCTCGTCTCCGTTGACACGGGGATTGAGCGCACCACGCAGTCAAACGATCAGGGCTACTACAACTTCCCGCTCGTCTCCACCGGCCAGTACAGGCTCATCGTCAGCCGGACCGGATTTCAAACCATGAACCGCACCGGAATCACCATTGAGGTAGAGCAAGTCGCCAACCTCGACATCGTGCTCACCGTCGGATCGGTGTCGGAGGCCGTGGAGGTCAGAGCCACCACGCCTCTGCTCCAAGCCTCCACGTCTTCCCTCGGCCAGGTCGTCGAGAGCCAGCAGATCATGGACCTCCCGTTGAACACCCGAACCGCTCTCGGCCTGCTCGGTCTAACCGCCGGTGTCACAGTCGGCCGCGGGTTCGACGCCAATACGTTCAACAACGCCAACCTCTTCAGCGCCGGCGGATCGCGCCCCGGACAAAACGAGTTTCTCCTCGACGGCGCGCCCAACACGCTCCCCGGAGTCTGGGCGGGCCGCGGCATTCTCGGTGTCACCGTCCCTGTGGATTCCATTCAGGAGTTCAAGGTCCAGACCAACTCCATCTCCGCCGAATATGGCCGAAGCGGCGGCGGGCTCGTCAACACCGTCAGCAAGTCCGGCACCAACGAATTCCACGGCAGCCTCTACAACTTCCTCCGCAACAGTAAATTGGACGCCAATAACTTCTTCGCCAATCGCAATGGCGTCCCGCGTGGAAGCTTCAAGCGAAATCAGTTTGGCGGAACGCTGGGCGGGCCGATCCTTCGCAACCGTACATTCTTCTTTGTGAACTACCAGGCCACGCGCGCTCGCACGGCCACCAACGCGACCTTTACCGTCCCTACCGCGGAAACCCGGGCAGGCAACTTCTCCGCCCTCACCGCCGGCAATCAACCGGTAACGATCTTCGATCCGTTAACCACGGCCACCGTCGGCGGCAACCCCATCCGCCAGCCCTTTGCCGGAAACATCGTCCCGCCCAGCCGGATCGACCCGGTTTCGCGAAACGTCGTCGCGAAGTACCCGAACCCCAGCCGCCCCGGCACCTTGAACAACCTTGTTTTAAGCGGCTCCAATGCGCGAACCAACGACATCCTCGGAATGCGCTTGGATCACACGCTCGCCGCCAGACATCAGTTGAGCGGGCGCTTCTACTACACCCGGGATGACGACGTGAACCCCAACTGGTATGGCAACGAAACCACGCCCGGCAACTTCGGCCTCCTTCAGGATGTCTATTCCCTGGCGGCTGACTATGTGTTCACCGTCTCTCCCACCATGATCCTCAATACCCGCTACGCATATAATCAGAGGACCCACAAAAACCTCAGCCGCTCTCTCGGAATCGACCTCACTACGCTCGGCTTCCCAGGCGCGCTGCAATCTCAAAACGGAGAAACGACGTACCCAAGCTTCAGTCTCACCGGCTATGGAAACCAAGGCTGGGCCGACGGCATCAACGCCTTCGACTACGTGACACATTCCATCCAACAGAGCGCGACCAAGGTCCACGGATCGCACGTAATCAAGTTCGGAGGCGACTTCCGCTTTAGCGCTGTTCCTCAGGATCGCGGAATCAACCTCAGCGGCGACTACGGTTTCACACCCGGCTTCACGCAAGGGCCGAACGCCAATCGCGGCGGCGCCACCGCCGGCGACTCGATTGCCTCGCTGCTGCTGGGAACACCGGCGTCCGGCGATTTCGGCACCTTCCTGCAAGTAAAGGGGCAGAGCTCGTATTCCGGCTTGTATCTGCAGGACGATTGGCGCGTCACCCAACGCCTCACCCTCAATCTCGGACTGCGCCACGAATTGGAAGTGCCCCGCACGGAGAAGGAAAACCGCCTCGACTGGTTTGACTACAACACCGCCAGCCCCCTGAACGATCGCGTGCAAGGCCTGGGCCAGTTGAACGGCGGATTGCGCTTTGCCGCTGTCGATGGAAATCCGAAGCGCCACTTCGACGCCGACAAAAACAACTTCGCTCCTCGCGTTGGATTCGCCTTCCAAACCGACTCGAAAACAGTGCTCCGTGGCGGCTATGGCTTCTTCTACGGTTCAGGCAGCGTCGGCGCGGCCGGGTGGAACATCGCCTCACAAGGCTTCGCGCCGTCAACTTCCTTCGTAGGGTCGCTCGACGG
>JBGSME010000274.1:0-6224 GCA_041740335.1 Bryobacteraceae bacterium
CCTCGGCCACCCGGTCGAGGAACGTCTGATAGGTCCGATCGATTCCCTCGCGTAGTTTCGCGCGCCCGGCCTCGGTCATCGGTTTATGCATCGAATCGATGTCGGCGTTCTTCCCGCGCGTGATCGTTTCGACGGATATACCGAGCTTGTCGTAAAGCCCGCCGAGATTGGGTTTGGCGAACACGACACCGATCGAACCGGTGTAGGTGTTGGCGTAGGCGAGGACGGGGTCGCCGGTCATCGCCATATAGTAGCCGCCGGAAGCTGCCACGTCGGACATGGAGATCACCATCGGTTTTTTCTTGCTGAGGTTACGCACCTCGCGGAGAATCTCGTCGGAGGCGATGGCGTCGCCGCCCGGTGAATTGACGCGCAGAACAACGCCGCGAACCTCCTCGTCGTCGCCCACTTCGCGCAACAGCCGCATGAACGGGGCGGACCGGATTTGCGATTCTTCGCCGAAGTCGCTGCCGCCTCCGCCGCGCAGAATCGGACCTTCTCCCACGACGAATGCCACCTTGGCGCCCTGCGGGGCGCTGAACGATTTCGCGTAGTCGCGATGCGAAATTTTTTTCAACTCGCCCAGTTTGAGTTCGCTCTTGACGGTGTCGTAGAACTCGTCTTCGAACTGCAGTTCGTCGACAAGGCCTTTCTCGCGCGCCACCGCCGCCATAAAGGGACCTTCGTCGATCAGCGCCCGGACGCGTTCCGGCGTGAGTTTGCGCCCTTCGGCAATGGTGCCGACGATGTGGGCATAGACGGAGTCAAGCACGGAGTTGAGAACCTCGCGCGACTCCGGGGTGAGCGAATCGCGGGAAAGCTGGTCGGCTGCGTCCTTGTACTTGCCCGCGGTTTCCACTTCCATCTTCACGCCGACCTTGTCCAGGGTCTTGCGGAAGAACTGCATTTCCGCCCGGAGGCCTTTCACGTAGAGGATGTCCTCGCTGGTGATGTGGATTTTGGTCGCCGCTGTTGCGAGGTAATACTCGCGCGCGGTCGGATAGCGCAAAAAGGCGTAGACAGGCTTGCCGGCTTTTCTGATCCTCACAAGGCTGTCGCGGAGCTCCTGTAACTGCGCCCAGCCCGCTTGCACGCCGATCGGCTCGAGAATCACGCCCTTGATCCGCTCATCGGTCTCGGCGCGGCGCAGCAGCGACCAGAGCTCGATCATGGTTACCGGCGCCTGCGAACGAAACATCGGCAGCGGGATGTCCACCGGCGCCTGTTCGGGGATGGAGCCTTCCAGCCGCAGCATGAGCACACCACCGCCGGACGGGATGGCAGGCTTGCGGTCACCCAGCTTCACCGCGGCGAAAAAGGTGATCACCAGCGCCAGCCCGGCGAGGACGAATCCGGCCAGCAGACCGAGGAGGAACTTTTTCATTCCGGTTTATACGCCTTCCAGTATCTGATCGAAGCGCTTGCTGACGTCGGCGAGGTAGGCGCGGTCGCCGCCGCGGAGTTCCACTGTCGCGCTGCCCCGGTAGCCGATCGCGGCGAGCGCATTGTAAATCTCATTCCAATCGATATCGCCTTCGCGCAGATTCACGAACTCGGCTTCCCGTTTGCCCGATTGCGGGACAGACCGGAACTTAAAGTCCTTGAAATGCAGCTTCACTATGCGTGACCCAAGCGTTCGGATCCAGTCCTGTGGATATGAGTACAGCACTACGTTGCCGACGTCGAAGTAGGCTTTCACCCACGGACTCTTGAACTCATCCACATAGTGGGCGAATTCGAGCGGCGAGAGCAGGAACTTGTTCCAGACCTCCTCCACCGCGATCACTACCTTCAACTGTTCGGCGAGCGGAATCAGTTCCCGGATCTGGCGCTGCGAGCGGTCCCAGGCGTCCTTGTAGGAAGTCTCGGGATTCACCACCGCCGGCACCAGCAAGACCGTGTCGGCGCCCCACAGTTTGGCGTTGTGGAGGCTGGTGTGCATGGCCTTCATGCTGCGGGCCACCACATCGCGGTCACCGGAAGAAAGCGGGTATTTCCAATGATCCCCATTCATCACCGAATGGATCTTCAATCCGGAGGAGCCGGCGGCCTTCCGGATTTCTTCCGCTTGGGCCGCGTCGTCGGTCTGCGGGCACTCCACTTGCTCGAAACCGACTTCCTTGGCTAGTTGAAAGCGTTCCGCGAGCGGGATGTCCTTGGGGAGCATGCTGAGCAGCACCGCTTTCCGGATTGGAAGCCGCGTCGCCGCATGGGCAGCCGGGCTGAGTGCCACACCGGTGAGTGTAGCGGCCAGCGGAGACGCCGCCGAGACTGAGAGAAAACGCCGTCGATTCATTGGAACTCCTATGGGAATTGTATCGTGACCGGCGGCGTTGTCACGGAACAAGAAAAACCCGCCGCTGGGGGTGGTTCCGCAGGGACGGCGGGTGTGTATCGAAGCAAGCGGGGGCGGCACATCGCGCTATGACATCGGTTACGACATTGTGGGGAGCTTGATGATTTTCTTCTGGATCGCGTACTGCACCAACTGCGCTTTGTTGTGGATATCGAGTTTGCGCATCAGATTGAACTTGTGCGCTTCCACGGTCTTCACGCTGAGATTGAGGTCGCAGGCGATTTCCTTCACCGATTGGCCTTCGGCGAGCATTTTGAGCACTTCCCGTTCGCGTCCGGTGAGGGTGGCAAAACGGGGCATCCGGTTGGCCGATTTGATACGGCTGCGGAAGTCGTCCACCAGTTGGGACAACATCCTCGGGCTGAGATAGCTGCCCCCCCGATGGGCGTCGCGTACGGCGGCCACCAACTGTTGCGACGGGCTGTCCTTGAGTACATAGCCGCTGGCGCCCACTTCCATGCCTTCCACGAGGTAGTCCTCGTCATCGTACATGGTGAGAAACAGAACCTTCGTTTCCGGCCGGGCCTTGCGGATTTGCCGCGTAGCCTCAAAGCTCGAAAGCCCTGTCATGCCGATGTCCATCAAAATGACATCGGGCCGCGCCTCATTGGCGCGCTCCACCGCATCTCCGCCGTTTGAAGCTTCACCAACAACTTCCATGTCTGTTTCCGCCGAAATCAAGGTGCGAATCCCTTGACGGAAAAGTGTATGGTCGTCTGCCAACAATATGCGTATCTTAGGCATAGTTCCTTCCGCTGCTTCGACTATCTCCACTCGGGCTCCGGACACTGGCACGAGGGTCACCACTCAGTGCGAACCCTTGACTGATTTCTCCATTGAGATCGGCGGCATTTGCTTTCTCCAGCTCCGACGCGCTCACGATCGGTAGCTCGACGGTCACTTTCGTGCCTGACCGTAATCGTTTTCTGCTCACCGCGCGACCGTCGGCCGGCAGGGCCTTCTTTTTGAAGCCCGCGTGTTTCGTTCCGCCGGCGGGTGTGCTCTCGATCCGGCACCAGCCTCCGAGTAGCGCCACGCGTTCCTCGATGCCGGCCAGACCGAACGAACCCGGGTTGGAAGATCTTTCTTCCACGTGAAACCCAACACCGTCGTCTTCCACAATCAACCTCAGATTTCCATCGTCAGAGTGGACGGAAATGTTTACCTCTTCACACGAGGAGTGTTTCGTTACGTTGTTCAGGCACTCCTGTACGAGCCGGTAGGCGATGGTTTCCAACTGTTTTGACAGGGGTTCCAGGGGGCCGACCTCCAGATGCGCTTGCGCCGGATGCGCCAGCCGGAACCGGTTCACCATCTGCCGCAGCGCCGGAGCCAGCCCGAGCTGCTCCAGCACCGCCGGCGACAAGGCCGCGATCAGCCGCCGGATCTCGATGATGGTCCGCTCGGTCATATCGCGAACCTCGGCCAAACGCGGTTTCCATTTCCCCTCGCTGTCGGGCAGGTCGCGCTCGATCATCTCCATCTGAAGCCGTATCCACAACAGGTCCTGACCGGTCTGATCGTGCAGTTCATGGCTGATGCGCCGGCGCTCGGCCTCCTCCACATGCATCAAATTCTCGGCCAGCCGCCGGATCTGGCGCTCCTGCGCCGCGAGATCTTCGAGCAGCTTCGCTTTTTCCGCCGCCATCATGCACCGCTCGGCCGCCGCGGTGAGTAGATCCTGCTCCCGGGGCAGCCACTCATACTCCCGGCGAAACGCGAACTGCATCACTCCGGCGATTTTTCCCCCGGAGATCATCGGGACCGACCAGCAGCGGGCATACCCGTTCTTGCCGCGCTTCCGCCACCCTTCGTCGAGCACCCAGGCGGTGGACTCGGGTTTCTGCTGTCGCGCGCGAGAGAGCAGGCGCTTCAGTTTGGTGTGGTCCTTTTGCGTCGGGGGGGCTTTGGTTTTCGTCTGGTTTGCCCGGCCTTTGCGGGCCGCGGTTGGAAGGTGATCCGGCAGCCCCGCGGAGCCGAACGCGGCGCGAGGGGCGAAACCGCCGTTCTCATCCACCAGAAACAACCGGGCCTCGTCCGCCTTGCTGAATCGCGCGAGAATCGCCAGAAACCGGGTCAGCAGGTCGTCCAGGTTCCGCGCCTGCAGTTCCGCCCAGAACATTTCATAGAAGGCCTGCGTCTCGGTCTCACGGACGTGGTAGTAGGCATTGTTCAGCGTCAGCAGGACGCAGAACTGCAACTGCTCGCGCACCCACCGGAAATTGCCATGTTCGGCCGGAAGAAGCCTTTTCAATACCGGCTCCAGCAGCCTGTCATATTCTCCGAGCGCGGAAACGATCGCCGCCGGGGATAAATTCAGTTTCGCGAGCCGCCGGCCGTTGTATTCTACCTGCTCGAAAAATTCGGCCGGGGGACGTCCGCGTCCCAGAAATCTCGCCGCCGAGCCCACCGTCAGGGCTGCCAATGCACGACGCTGCCGTATGTCGAACCCGGAACGGCTCAACCGCCGGAGGTACCGCGCTTCCAGCCGGTCCGATTCCGGCCGCAACACTTTGCCCAGCCGGGACAGCAGCGTCCTGAGCTGATCACTAAGGATGTCGGCGGCTTCGGCGAGCACCGGTTTGGAGACGTTTTTCACCCAGGGATTAATCGAACCGTGGCGGGAAATACTTTAGTACTTTCGATTCACGGCCATAGTGTCACCCCGGTAGACACTCTGTCGTGTCGCAAACAAGATAAGTCCTCTGGAATCAGTCCCACTCGGATGGCGTTTCGCGTGCATCCTGAAAGCTGCCCAGCCTCGTATCGTCCCAAGAGGCCTCGCTGCTTGCGTTGGAACGGCGTTTGCCGGTTCCTGGAGGCCGAAGGGGCGAATTTTCGTAGCCCAAGGGTCCGGCCCAACCGCCGGCCAGCGGGTGGCGTTTGCGGGGCTGGGACCTCGCGGCCCCGGCGCGATTCAGGCCAAAAGCCCCTCCACAACGTGCCCGTGGACGTCGGTGAGACGGCGTTCAAGACCGTTGTGATAGTACGTCAGGCGTGTATGGTCCAGGCCCATCAGATGGAGGATGGTTGCGTGGAGATCGTACAGTGTCACGGGGTCACCCGCCGCTTTGTATCCCAATTCGTCGGTTGACCCGTACGAAAAACCCTTCTTCAACCCAGGGCCCGCCAGGAAACTGGTGAACCCTTCCGGATTATGATCCCGCCCGCCCTCGCCGAGGCCCTCCGAGATTGGCAGACGGCCGAACTCGGTCGTCCACAGCACCAGCGTTTCGTCGAGCAGCCCGCGTTGCTTGAGATCGGCCAGCAGCGCCGCGGTGGGTTGATCCATAACGCGTGCCAGTTTGCCGTGATTGCCAACCAGATCCTCATGGGCGTCCCAGTTTACGCGTGGTTTGCCGAAGTGCGCCCCATGATAGAGCTGGATACAGCGGACGCCCTTCTCGATCAGCCGCCGGGCGAGCAGGCAGTTCGAAGCGTAGGCGCGGAGTTCAGGGTCGCCGCCGGAGTTGGTAATCCCATAGGCGGCAAGTGTCTTTTCGGACTCGCCGGACAGATCGGTCACCTCCGGCGCCGATAGTTGCATCCGCGCGGCGAGTTCGTAGGACCGGATGCGCGCCACCAAAGCGTCCTCCCCGGGATGGGCGGCGCGATGTTCCTCGTTCAGCGCGGTGACCAGATCGTAGGTGGCCGCCTGGGTCCGGGCGGAAACGCTGCTGGGCGGAAACAAATCGGCGATTGGCTTGCGATAGTCGCCGAAGATCACGCCCTGATGCGCGGCGGGCAAAAAGCCGTTGCCCCATTGAGCCACGCCACCGGGCGGCATCCCGTGCGGATCGGGCAGGACGACGAAGGCCGGGAGATTCGAGTTCTCGCTGCCGAGCCCATAGGAAATCCACGATCCCAC
>JBGSME010000275.1:0-2461 GCA_041740335.1 Bryobacteraceae bacterium
CCCGCCTGATCAATGGCGCCATCGGGAAGGGTTTGCCCTAACTGACGAGGGCATGGCGCTCCATCCCGCGCTCGATCAGGCCCACTATTGCATCAAGTGCCATAACCAGGGCAAGGATTCCTGCTCCACCGGGCTTCGGGAGAAGACCGGCGAGTTCAAGAAGAGCGTCTTCGGCGTAACGCTTGCCGGCTGTCCTCTCGATGAAAAGATTTCGGAGATGAATCTGCTTAAGGAGCAGGGGTTCCCGATCGGCGCGCTGGCGGTAACCACCGTCGACAACCCGATGGCGGCCGGCACCGGACACCGTATTTGCAATGACTGCATGAAGTCGTGCATTTTTCAGAAGCAGGAGCCTGTGGACATCCCGCAGATTGAAACGCGGGGACTCAAGGATGTTTTGGACCTCCCGTGGGGCTTCGAAATCTATTCGTTGCTCACGCGCTGGAACCCACTCAACTTGAGCCGACCGGTTCCGAAAGCCCCTAGCGGGTATAAAGTGCTGGTGGTGGGATTGGGTCCGGCCGGCTTTACTCTCGCCCATCATTTGATGAACGACGGGCACACTGTGGTTGGTGTAGACGGTCTGAAGATCGAACCGGTAGCGGCGGAAGTGTCCGGCGTCGATCCGAATGGGCGGCGTGTGCCGTTCCAACTTGTGCGGGACGTCAACGAGCTTTACGAGAACCTCAACGATCGTGTACTGGCGGGATTCGGCGGCGTCGCCGAGTACGGGATCACGGTCCGGTGGAACAAGAACTATTTGAAGCTGATCCGGCTGCTGCTGGAGCGGCGTGCCGAATTCGCGATGTTCGGCGGCATCCGTTTCGGCGGAACGATTACGCCGGACTCGGCTTTCGCCCTCGGTTTCGACCACATCGCGATGTGTATGGGGGCCGGCAAGCCCACCGTTGTGCCGATGAAGAACGGGCTCACGCGCGGAGTACGACAGGCATCGGACTTCTTGATGGCGCTTCAGCTTACGGGCGCGGCGAAGACGAACTCGGTCGCTAACCTGCAGATTCGAATGCCGGTTGTGGTGATCGGCGGCGGGCTGACTGCGATTGATACCGCCACCGAATCGCTGGCCTACTACGTGGTCCAAGTGGAGAAGTTCCTGAAGCGGTACGAGACTCTCGCAGCCGAGCGAGGCGAGGCTGAGATCCGGGCGAGCTGGACGGAAGAGGATCGCGAAGTGGGCGATGAGTTCCTTGGGCATGCGCGTGCGATTCGCGCCGAGAGGGCAGCGGCTGTGCGCGAAGGCCGAGATCCGGAGCTCATCCGGCTGCTTCATTCCTGGGGCGGGGTGACGATTGCGTATCGCCGGCGCCTAATCGATGCTCCGAGCTATACGCTGAACCACGAGGAAGTGGCTAAAGCATTGGAAGAAGGTATCTTTTTTGCGGAGTGCCTATCGCCTACAGAAGTAGAATTGAATCGTTTCGGCGCTGCAGGCGCGCTTCGGCTGCGTCGCTCGCGTTGGAGTCCGGAGGATAACAAGCTCGTGGAGACGGGCGAAGAGTCCATATTGCCGGCGCATACAATCCTGGTGGCGGCTGGCACTCAGCCAAACACCGTTCTTGCTCGCGAGGATGCTACGGGTGTAGTGCTGGACGGGAAATTTTTCCGGGCTCTCGACGAAGAGGGCAATCCGGTCAAGCCGGAGCGGGTGACCAAGCCGTCGGTATCGCGCGTTTTGACGTCTCTCAATGCGGACGGTACTGGGATGAGTTTCTTTGGTGACCTCCATCCTTCTTATTCGGGGAACGTTGTGAAGGCGATGGCTAGCGCCAAGCAGGGTTACCCGGTGGTATCGCGGATCCTCGCGAAGCGAACGCCGCAGGTGCCGGAGCCGGCGGATCTACTGGCGAGCCTCAACGACGATCTCCGGGCGACAGTTCACGAGGTGAACCGGCTTACTCCTACTATTGTAGAAGTTGTCGTTCGGGCTCCGCGCGCAGCCCGAGCTTTTCATCCGGGCCAGTTCTATCGCCTTCAAAACTATGAGCATTACTCGGCTCAAGCGGATGGCACACTACTGGCGATGGAGGGTCTGGCGCTGACCGGCGCGTCGGTGGACCGGGATCGCGGTCTTCTTTCGACAATTGTTCTCGAGATGGGCGGATCCTCGGACCTTTGCGCTCTCCTGAAGCCCGGCGAGCCGGTGATACTGATGGGGCCGACGGGCACACCGACCGAGACGCCATCGGGGGAGACGGCGATTCTGGTGGGCGGCGGACTGGGCAACGCCGTTTTGTTCTCGATCGGCCAGCAGCTACGAGCGGAAGGTTCGCGGGTGGTTTACTTCGCCGGGTACAAGAAGATCATCGACCGTTACAAGGTGGATGAAATCGAGCGCGCCGCCGATGTGGTGATCTGGTGCTGCGACGAGGCGCCGGGCTTTACTCCAACGCGCCCGCAGGATAAGGCGATCGTCCACAATATTGTGGAGGCGATGGCCGCC
>JBGSME010000276.1:0-2976 GCA_041740335.1 Bryobacteraceae bacterium
TCACGAGCGACAACGGCGGTGTCTTGCTCACCGAAGGCGATCGGCCGGAGGCCGAAGCCTACCGGGCGGGGCTGCACGTGAACGGGAGTTGGCGAGGGCGCAAGCATAGCGTCTATGAAGGCGGCTTTCGCGTGCCGTTCGTACTGCGGTGGCCGGGTGATGCTCCCGCTGGCAGGACATCCGCGGAGACCATCAGTCTTGTCGATCTGCTCGCCACGGTCGCGGCCATCACAGGTGCGAAGCTGCCGCCCCCCTGGCGAAGGGGCCGAAGACAGTCACAATGTGCTGCCGGCGTTTCTCGGCCGGAAGAGTGCGAAACCCTTGCGCGGTTCGATCATCACCCACAGCGCCGAAGGCAACTTCGCCATCCGGCAGGGACCATGGAAGTACATCGAAGGCCAGCCGGCAGTGCCGATGGAGCGGGTGCCCGCCGCCCGGCGGGACGAAATGAAGCCGCAGCTTTACAATCTCGTGGATGATCCGGGAGAACAGAAGAACCTGCTGGATCAGTATCCCGAGGTAGTGGGGCGAATGAAAGACCTGCTCAGCACCAGCCGGGTTGCAGGGCATACCCGCTAGGTTCCCTTGACATCGTCGAGCAGGAAAGAAATAATCAAGCTGTCTTTGCGGGATCGGGTGCGTCTGCGTACATCGCCCGGTGCCGCGGTGGGATGGGCCGTAGTAGTAGCTCTCTTTCCGGCAATGGTTCCGGAAAGGGTGCGGCGAAGAGTCACGGAGGTTAGTCATGCGTCTTCTACTGATCAGCTGTGTGGCCGCAGTTGCGGCCTTCGCTCAGATCGAGCAGGCAAACGTCACCGGAACGGTATCCGATGCCACCGATGCGGTGGTCCCGAACGCCAAAATCACGGCGACAAACACCCGTACCAGGGTGTTGGCGACGACGGAGTCGAACGAAACCGGCACCTATCGCATTCCCTTTCTTCCAGCGGGCGAGTATGACTTGACGGTGGAGAAGCAAGGCTTCGAACGGGCCCGCGTTTCGAACATCCGCCTCACGGTGGGACTCACCGCGACCGTCAACGTCATGCTGAAAACCGGTAGCGTGCAGCAGGAGGTCACGGTGAGCGCGGCGGCGGTGCAACTGGAGCAGGAGTCCGCGGCCCTTGGCAATACCATCGATCAGAAGCAGATCGTCGAGTTGCCGCTCCTGGGGCGCAATCCCTACAGCCTGGTGCTGCTCGCTCCCGGTGTGATGCCGAAGGGCGGCGCGGGAGCAGGCCCCATCATCAACGGAGGTCGGTCGAACACCAGCGAGGTCCTGCTCGACGGCGCGGAGACCCGCAACAGCACGACCAACGATATCGCCTACACGCCTCCACTGGAGACCGTCGCGGAGTTCAAGGTGTACACCAATAGCTACTCGGCGGAATTCGGCCGCTCGGGCGGCGGCGTGCTCACGGTCGCTACCCGATCCGGCACCAACGAGTGGCATGGGGCATTCTATGAGTTCTTTCGGAATGACAAGCTAAACGCCAATGGATGGACCAGCAATCGCGTAGGTCTTCCTCGCAATCCGTTCCGGCGCAACGAATACGGTGCGGCGATTGGCGGCCCGGTTCGGATCCCCAAGGTCTACGACGGGCGCAACAAGACGTTCTTCTTCTTCAACTGGGAACAGGTCCCGCAGCGGTCGCCGGACAACATCCTGCAAACGGTTCCGACCGAACTGGAGCGGACCGGAGATTTCTCCCGCACCGTAACCAGCAATGGCCGGCAGATTCTGATCTTCGATCCCAATTCGACAGCACCGGATCCGTCACGCGCCGGCCAGTTCACCCGCACAGCGTTTCCCGGCAATCGCATCCCGCAGAGCCGCTTTGAGCCGATCACGCAGAACGTCCTGAAACTGATCCCGCTTCCCAATCGGGATTCCATCGTGCAGAACTTCGTTCTCAACAACTCGCGCCGGAATGACACGGACAAGTTCTTTCTGCGCCTCGATCACAACCTGGGAATGAAGCATCGCTTCTTTTTCACGGCTGGGGTGCAAAGCAACGAGCAGTTCACGCCCGGCCTGAATGTCGGTTATCCGGGCGAAGGGACCAACGGGCAGCAGGGGAGCATCGGAACCGACTCGCTGTATGGCGTGCTGAGCGACACGGTCACGTTCCGTCCAAACCTGATTGGCCAGTTCCGCCTCAGTTCCACCCGGCGGGTCATCAACACGAATCCGCGCAGCCAGGGATATGATTTCACGCAACTCGGCTTTCCGCAGTCCCTGAAGGACCGGGCGAAGACACTCTTGTTTCCTCGGTTCGCCATCACGGACTCCGTCAGCCTTGGTCCGGACCGCGCGTCGTTCTTCACCGACGCCGAAGACAATCGCGACGCGCAGGCGCACCTGACCTACGTCGTGGGCAGCCATTCCGTGAAATTTGGGGGCAACTTCACCTTCCAGACCTTCAACATCTTCCGGCCGGAGCGGCCCTCCGGACTCTACGAGTTCAACCGGACCTTCACACAGGGTTCGAATCCGGCCACCTCCAGCGCGACAGCCGGACATGGCGTCGCGACGTTCCTGCTGGGCATCCCGACGGGCGGCCAGTTTTCCGACGATCCGTCGCTGGCGACCTCGCAGAAGTTCTACGCCACCTATCTGCAGGACGATTGGAAAATCCGGCCCAACCTGACCATCAATCTGGGACTGCGGTGGGAATACCAGACTCCGTGGTCGGATCGCTTCGATCAACTCGGCTTCTTCGATCCGGACTTCACGGATCCGCTCACCAAGCAGAAGGGACTGCTGCGATTCACCGGACGGGACGGCAACTCGAGGTATCAGTCGGATCCGGACAGGAACAACTTCTCGCCGCGCATCGGAATCGCCTGGAACTTCCGCAGGAACACGGTGATCCGCACCGGCTATGCGCTCTCGTACTTCCCCGGCAGCGGCGGAGTGGGTGCCGGCGCAAGCGATCTGGGCAGCGGATTTCTGGCGCAGACGCCGATCTTCCT
>JBGSME010000277.1:0-1911 GCA_041740335.1 Bryobacteraceae bacterium
CGCGCGGCGTGAAGTGTTCCCGGGAGCATTGGCCGGGCTGGCGGTTCTCTATCCGGTTGTGATCGCGCTCAATGCGGCCAGGCTGGAGTCCAATCAGGTCCTGGTCAGCGCTCTCTACTACTTGAAATGGCTGCAGTATGCGGGCCTGTTGATCGTGATTCCACAAACGCTGCGGCACGCCGATCAGTCCCGGCTCGCCGCAAGATACTTGCGCACGGTGTGCGCAGTCTGCCTGGCTGCGTCCGCATTCGGAGCCTACGAACTGTTAATGTCGGTCCGCCTGGGAACCTACCACAAGGCGGCGTCACTACCCAGGATCTCTTCGTTTTTCGGTTCGCTCGATCCGAACCTCTACGGAGCGTCGGAGGATCCGGTCAATTTTGGAGTCTGGTCGGTCGTGATGGGCTCGATCCTGCTGGCCGCGGTTACGTCTCGATCAGGCAAGCACGGCTTGTTCCGATTCGGCGCCTTAATCGCGATGGTGTTCACTCTGCTGGCGTCGGCCTCGCGGGCCCCGGTATTGGCGGCGGCGGCGGCCTACAGCCGCCTGCAGAAACTGAGTTCCAGCCGTCTTGTGCTGACCGCGGCCATGCTGACCACGCTGAGCGCGGTCGCGTTTCTGATGGCCCCGGAGCTGTGGACCCGGGCGGCAGGACGATTCACCGCCCTCGCCGAGTGGAACGCGTCGGGGGAGAGTTCAGCCACCGGCAGGCTGGCAGTGGCGATAAACTCGCCGGTGTTCGACGTCGACCAGTACTGGATGATCGGGCACGGCCATTCCACCTATCGCTTCATCGCCGAAGAGCACTTGGCGCGATTCCGGACCGGCCTCAGCCGGAGTCTCTACAGCTTTCCACTCACCGCGTGGTATGACAGCGGGCCGCTGGGCTTGATTCTATGGATCGTCCTGTTTCGCCAACTCGGCCGCCGCCTGCACAGAATTCGGAGTTCCTCCCCGGATCCGGAACTGGCCGCGCTTGCCTCTGGACTCTACGCGGCGCTGTTGGCCCTGGCGGTAGCGTCCCTTTTTGGAGAAGTACCCTACAACTGGCGCGTAATGGGCAGCTTCTATCTCGCCGTCGGCATATGCGTCGCAGCCGACGAGGCCGTCAGCCGCCGGATGGCCATTCTGGTGATCCGCCAGCGCGCCATCTACGAGTCCAGCAGACAACAGCAGGAGGCGCGAGTATGAGAGTTGTACATATCGGAAAGTACTATCCGCCGCGATGGGGAGGAATGGAAACCGCGGTGCAGGATCTGTGTGAGACCACAGCCCTGTGGGCAGACGTCGAGGCCGTGGTAGCACACGCTGCATTTCGCACCCGGCGTGAGCACAGCAACGGCGTCAGGGTCACACGCCTGGCCGCACCGGCGGTAATGCTCTCCCAGCCGCTGACGTGGGGGTTGCCTGGTTACCTGCGAGGTGTTCAAGCGGATCTGCTTCATATCCACGAACCGAATCCGCTTGCCGTCGCCAGTTGGCTCGCCACCCGCGGATCCAGCAAGCCAATCCCGGCGATCCTCCACTATCACAGCGATGTCGTCCGCCAAAAGACAGCCATGAAATTCTACCGGCCGCTTCAGCAGCGGGCATTCGCCCGCGCCGCCGCCATTGTGACCGGCAGCCGTGAGCTCATCGAATCCTCACCCGAATTGGCCCGGTGGCGGCATAAATGCGAAGCGATTCCTTTCGGAATTCGCCTCGATCCGTTCCTCGCCCTCGAGCGCCATCCCGATCAGCCGTTGCCGTTGATTGTTGCCGTGGGCCGGCTGAGCTACTACAAAGGATTTCAGTATCTGATCGAGGCCATGCGGACCGTTCCAGCCCGTTTGGTAATCGTCGGCGAAGGGGAGATGCACGCCGAACTGGAGGCCTGCATCCGCGAGCAGGGCTTCGCCTTTTCGGTCCGG
>JBGSME010000278.1:0-5093 GCA_041740335.1 Bryobacteraceae bacterium
TTGGCCTTCCCGGCGCCGCTTATCGCAAACGGCGTTTCGCGAACATGGATGGTGAAGGTGTCTTCAAGCCGGGTTCCCGGTGTGAAGTCCCAGAGAACCTTGCCGGAATTTGGGATTCGAGCCTCGCCGCTAAGGTGGCACTGCTCGCAGACCGAATCGCGTTTCGCCGGATCGAGGCGCGCTGGATTGACGATGTTGCCACGTCCCGGCCTTTCCAAATGCGCGCTGGGGTCGCCATGGCATCGCTGGCAGCCGATGGACTCCTGTGAGAAGGCTGGCGACTGATACCGGTTCTGGGTGCCGGCAACGGCAGACGCGGCGCCGGAATGGCAGAAGAGGCATTCGGACGTAACCGGGCGCGAAAAGTCCGGATGCGGATCGTCCTCATAGCCGGGCGACAGCCGCCACTGGCCGAGCCGTGAATAGTAAGAGACTGGCGACTGAAACAGGAAGCCGTCGAGAAGAACGAAATAACTGCGCCCTTGCTTGCCGGATCCGGCGAAGTAACGAATCGGAAGCTCATGCTTCGTGCCGCCGCGCTCGATCGTGTGAAGCAGATCGCTTCCCCGGCGGCGGACAGTGAAACGGGATCGCGACGCCGCGTGGCTAAACGACGCAGGAGCGTATTCCCGCGGGTCTGCGGGGCCGAGCGATTGTCCCATCCCAGTGCGGGCGAAGCTATCCACTCGCGCGGAGTGGCAAGCCGCGCAGGGGTGCTGCGCAGCCGCGGCCATTGCGAGCGCGAGTGTAAGGATCAGGCTTTTCACTTGACCTCATCGTACACGGAGTGTGACAGTCCGGAGTGCCCCTTGACACCGGAAACCAAATGAAGTAGAAATCAATATCTTAAACTGATTTAAGCTTTGTGAAAGGGGTCTGTAACCATGTTCCGAGTAGTATTTGTCCTCTTGACCGTTTTTGCGTCGTCCCTGCTCGCGCAAGGCGACCGCGGCAGCATTTCCGGCGTTATTGTCGATCCAAGCGGCGCAGCCGTTCCGGGTGTGACAGTCGAAGCCCTGCATCTCGCCACGAATTTCCGGGCAGAGACGGTGTCGACCAACACCGGCGCCTATCGATTGGTTGCTCTGCCCGTGGGCGTCTACAACGTCACCGCCAAGGGTTCGGGTTTCCAGGGTTACACACGGGCCGGCGTGCAGATTCAGGTGAACCAGACGGCGACGATCGACATTTCACTACGTGTCGGTGAAGTATCCGAGACCGTAACGGTGGAAGGCGGAGTTCCGCTGATTCAGACGGAGAGCTCCGACGTCGGCATGGTTGTCGATTCGAAACAGTTTCTGGATCTCCCGCTGACACTCGGCGGCGGTATCAGGAATCCTTCGAGCTTCATCAAGCTTTCGCCGGGCGTCGATCCGCGCTCGACATGGAACAAGTCGATCTCCGGCGGCGGATCGTTCCAGGACATGACCTATTACGACGGCATCGCATTGTCGCGCGGCGACCTGGGTAACGACGGCGAGGTGAATCCCTCGGTGGACGCGATCGCCGAGTTCAAGTTGATCACGAACAACTACTCGGCCGAGTATGCGCACGCGCTAGGCGGCATCACGAGCTTCACGATGAAGAGCGGAACCAACAGCCTGCATGGTACCGGATTCTACTTCGTGCGTAACGAGAAGCTGGACGCCCGCGGATTCTTCCCCTCTTCGCGCGCGCCGGCCAAGCAGAACGAATGGGGCGGCACCGTGGGAGGTCCGGTGTGGATCCCGAAGCTCTACAACGGCAAGGACCGAACGTTCTGGTTCTTCTCCTTCGACCAGTTCTACCGCCGCGGAGGCCAGCTCGCCGGACTAAACACGCTTCCCACCGCCAACATGCAGAATGGCGACTTCAACGAGATCGCCACGATCGGCCGGCGCACCATCTACGATCCGGCTACGAATTTCGCCGGGGCGGACGGACGCACTCAACGGATGCCGTTCCCAGGACAGGTGATTCCGAGGAATCGCTGGAGCAGCGTGAGCACCGCGATGCTCGAGTTCCACCCGAAGCCGGAACTGCCGGGGATCGTCAACAACAGCATCGCGCCCCTGGGGAGCCCGTTCGCCGACCAGCGCACGATGGGCTTCAAACTCGACCACGCGATCAATAACAGCCATCGGGTTTCGGGCGTGTTCAACTACACGGACCGGCCGTCAGTGAAGAGTCCGGCGCCATCGCGGCTGGTCCCCCTGGGCGACACGACCGCGCTTGAGAACTATAACTTCCAGGTGGTTACCACGCGCGTGATCCACCTCAACTTCGACAGCACACTCAATCCGACTACGCTCAATCACCTCGGTCTCGGTTTCTCGCGATTCCGCAATCCCAACTTCTCGCGAAGTTTCAACCAAGGCTGGCTGCAGCCGAACGGCGGCAAGCTGGGATTGCGCGGGCTGCAATTCGATCTGTTCCCGACGGTCCAGTTCAACACGGAAGGTTATACGCGGTACGGGGATAACGTTGCGTCGGATAACTTTTTTAATACTTACACGGTGCTGGACAATCTCACGATGATTCGTGGGAACCACACGTTCAAGACCGGCTTCGAGGTCCAACACCACCAGGACAACTATCGCAACTTCGGCACCGGCGGCGGAGATTTCCGATTCAACCGGCTCTCAACAGGCCAGCCGGGCGTTGGATCCTCGGGCGACGCATGGGCCAGCTTCCTGCTGGGCGAGGTCTTCTCCGGTAGCGCCTTCTTCCGCGATTCGCTTCCGGGCGGGCGCTATACCAACTTGGGCTTCTTCGTCGACGACACTTGGAAGGTAAACCAGCGGCTGACACTGAACCTGGGCTTCCGGTACGAAGTGATCGTTCCGCACAGCGACCCGCTGGGGCGCCTCTCCTATGCCGACATTTCCAAGCCGAATCCCGCCGCCGGCAATCTGCCCGGCGTGATGGTGTACGGCGGACCGAACGGATTCGGCAACCGCCTGCTGAACATCCTGAAATTCCAGCCGGCTCCGCGCATTGGCTTCGCTTACCGCCTTAACGATAAGACCGTGCTGCGTGGCGGCACCGGCATCTTCTACTCGAACTACATCAACCAGGGACTGGGGCTGCCGGCTTTCGGATTCTCGACAACCGCCGCTTTCGCCACAGCGGATAACGGAATCACCCCGGCGTTCCTGTGGGACAGCGGTTTCCCGCAGGATTTCCGGCGTCCTCCGGTCATCGATCCCGCGGCGGCAAACGGCCAGAATGTAACCGCGGTCCTGCCGAGCGACTATGACCTGCCCCGCAAGCTGCAATGGAACCTTACGCTCGAGCGGCAATTTACCCAGGACCTTTCAATGAGCTTTGCCTATGTAGCCAACAAGGGAACGCATCTCTACGAGAACCAGGAGTTGAATCAGTTGCCGTCGCAGTATTTCAATCTGCCCGGGTCTCTGCTGCGCGCCAATATCAATTCGGCGGCGGCGCGGAATGCCGGCATCTCTGCGCCCTTCGCTGGCTTCTCCGACCTGTGGGGATCGCGTGCCACAGTGGCGCAGGCGCTGCGTCGGTTCCCGCAATACAACGGCGTAGGCATTTACGGGTCCACCTACGGGAACTCGCACTATCACTCGTTCCAATACAAGCTCGACAAGCGCTATGGGCGCGGGCTGATGGGGACGATGGCCTACACGTGGTCCAAGTTTCTCACCGATGCCCGTCAGTTCGACGGATACGCGGGCGAGCAGGATCACAACCTCCGCGAGAAGTCGTACCACCCCACCGATCTCACGCATATTCTAACGTTCAGTCTGATGTATCAACTGCCGTTCGGTCAGGGACAGCGGTGGTTGTCCGACGCCGCTGTAGCGCGGAAGCTGTTGGGCGGCTGGCAACTCGCTGTGGTCAACGCGTATAACAGCGGCGTGCGGCTCAACGCAAATCTCAACAACACGCTGCCCTACTTCACCGCCGGGCAACGGCCCAACCTGCTGTCGTCCGACATCCGCTCAAGCACCGGACTCGGGAGCTTCGATCCGGCTCGCGACGTATTCCTCAACGCGAGTGCTTTCGCGCGTCCGGCGGACGGACAGTTCGGAACCGCGCCTCGGTATCTCGAAGTCCGAGGGCCGGGGCGGCTCGACGAATCGTTCGCGGTTCTGAAAGACACCAGGATCGGCGAACGTGTGACGCACCAGTTTCGGATGGAGGTCGCGAATCCGCTCAACCGGACGGTGTTCGGAGACCCGAACACAAACCTGGCGTCCAACGCCTTCGGGCGGATATCGTCGACGCAGATTGGGCCGCGGAATATCCAGCTCGGGATGAAGCTGATTTTCTGAACCCATCGCGTGGAAGCGCGTAAGTTACCATCTCACGTTCTCGGCGCCGCGCGATGTTGGCGTGAGCCCGGCGCTGCACCGGACGGGGTGGGCTCGGCGCGTCGCGCCAGCTTCAGCTTTCGCATCGGCTGAGTTTTTAGGGTCGGGGGCGGCTGGGCCGCAAGGATGGGTTTGTCTTGGGGCTGCGATTTTGCAGCCCCTTTTTCGTTTGTTGGGGGTAGGGCGGGGGAAGGTGGCGGGGCTTCGTCGGCCAAGCCTTGCTACTTCGGGTGAGGCGGTGCGGCTCGATCGCGCCGAGCGTTTCAATCCCGTTCTGATCGGGGAAGTCGCGCGACGATGACTTTTTGTTCGTTTCCCTGGTGGGGAGGATTTGTTTCAATCCCCTTCTGATCGGGGAAGTCGCGCGACTACTTGATCAACTTCTGCTTGTCCTTGCTGGTCGAGGTTTCAATCCCCTTCTGATCGGGGAAGTCGCGCGACCATCGCCGTCGGAAACTATGACCCGATGCGAGGCAAGGTTGTTTCAATCCCCTTCTGATCGGGGAAGTCGCGCGACGAAAAAGTCTGCGATGATCATGCGAAAAGATCTAGAAAGTTTCAATCCCCTTCTGATCGGGGAAGTCGCGCGACTGTACCCCCTCTATCCTACTCCATCCACGGCAAATATCAACCGTTTTCCCGTTCTCTCCCCCCAACCCCCTCCCGACCCCACCCATCCAATCCACCCCCTCCCCTGCAACCCACTCCATCCAAAGCACTTAACCCCCACCCGTTCTCTACCCCCATTTTCGCCCGTTTGGACCATTTACA
>JBGSME010000279.1:0-11683 GCA_041740335.1 Bryobacteraceae bacterium
GCCAACGGTGAACCGCGCTGGTACCTCCGTCAAGTAGCGGCCACAGCAACGATACTGCCTTCCGAAACCCCAAACAGTCATGTTCGACTCCATTTGCCAGAACTGATCGTTGGCCGAGTCGTCCTGATGATTGACTAGGAACAGGACCTGCCCGGAGTCCGTATCGCCGAAATAGACCCACTCGCGGCCAGCGATGTCAGAATTCCAGGTCTCGCTCAGCCTGCGGCGTACGCCATCCGGAAGGCCCCAGAAACCGGACTGGAGGTCGAGCCGGCCCGCCGGAGTGCCCTCGTAAAGAAACCAATAGGGCTCTCCTGCTTTTTCAATGGTCAGGCGAGCGAATTCCGGATAGAAATCCCAAACGAGCTCCCACTTCCCGTCGGCGCTGGTGGAGCGCAAACGCGCTCGCTTGCCGCTCCCGGCTTCGAGCACGGTGTGCAGTTCTCGCGACCCCTCATGCCCTGGGTGTGCCACCGGGCCCAGATTTGGAATTCCGCGGAACTCCCCCGCCGAGCGGTTGCCCGGATGGTAGCTGATCCAGTCCTTGCCGTCGCTATCGAGCAGTGAGGCAAAACCGCCGCCGGCGGCATGGTAGATCCAGGTCGCCGATTTCGTCGTGATTCGAAAACTTGCCTGCCCCTCGTGTTGCACACCTTCCTCGACGCGGACCGGCTGGCACAGCGCGAACTGGGCGAACAGGAGGGAGACGAAAAGTACCTGACGCGGACGGCGTGCCTCCATAGTGACGCGGTGATCGTATCATACAGGGCCGAATGCAAGACCAGAGTTTGCGGGTGCCATCGTCTCTCGATGTATCATTGATCCCCGAGAGGTATTGAATTCGATGATCAATCAAAGTGGGATTGGAATAGACCGCCGCCGGTTCCTTGCCGGGATGGGTGGAGCGGCCGCGATTTCAGCGCTCGCCAGTTGCGGCGCGGCCACCAGGAAGCCCAACATCGTGTTTTCCTGGCTGACGACCTCGGCATCTCTGACCTTGGTTGCTACGGCAGCCGCTTTCACGAGACTCCTCACCTCGATCGGCTGGCAACGCAGGGCATGAAGTTCACGCAAGCATACGCGGCTTGTCCGGTGTGTTCGCCGACTCGGATCAGCATCATGACTGGAAAATATCCGGCGCGCTCCGGGGTTACCAACTTCATTCCAGGCAATCAGAGCTTTCCAAGGGCCCCGATGAAGGCGGTGACCAACGAGTTGGCGATGGATCCCGCCGAGGTAACGTTGGCAGAAGCCCTGAAGACGGCGGGATATTCAACCGCGTGCATCGGCAAGTGGCACCTTGGTGGCGGAGAGTCCGACGCGCAGCGCCAGGGATTCGATCTATACGCAACGCGTGGCACACGGACAAACGAGGGCGTGTACACGGGGAGCCCTAACCTGGAAGGCGCCGCCGGAGAATACATCACGGATCGATTTGCCAAGACGGCCGTAAAATTTGTTCGCGAGAACAGGGACAAACCGTTTTTTCTCTACCTGCCTTTCCACAACCCCCACATCCCACTGGTCTCGAAGCCTGAGTACGTCGCCAAGTACGAGGCGAAATTGAAGACGATCGACGTGAAGCCGGGCGACGCGCTGAACTCATGGCGTGGGGCAGCGCAGAATCACCCGGTCTACGCGGGAATGATCCAGAGCGTGGACGATGCCGTGGGGAGCGTCTTGTCGGAGCTTGAAGAGCACGGCCTAAGGGACAATACCCTGGTGGTGTTTTTCTCCGACAACGGCGGGCTCACCGTGCCCGAGTATCAGTGCCAGATCCCAACGTCGAACGCTCCGTTCCGCGAGGGGAAAGGCCATTTATACGAAGGCGGCGTTCGCGAACCTCTGCTGGTTCGCTGGCCCGGCGTGGTGCAGGCCGGGTCCGAATGCAACACACCGGTGGTGAGCACGGATTTCTTCCCGACGATGACCGAGGCTGCTGGAGTTCGCGGCGCGGGCGACCCAAAAGATGGTGTGAGCGCGGTTCCGTTGCTGAAAGGCAGTGGCAGCATCGAACGCGCGGCGATCTACTGGCACTATCCGCACTACGCGAATCAGCTTGGTGTCCCGGCCGGCGCAATTCGAGATGGCGACTGGAAGTTGATTGAGTTCTTTGCGGATGGACGTTTCGAGCTGTACAACCTTGCCGAGGATATCGGCGAGCGGAACGACTTGGCGGCGAAGATGCCGGATCGCGCGAGCGAATTGCGCTCAAAGTTGAAAGCCTGGCGGATGGAAGTGGGGGCTAGGATGCCGCAGACGAATCCGGAGTCCGACCCGAAACGGCCATGGGAAGGGCTCCGCTGGTATGAACCGTGCTCGGCGGCGGGCTGATCAACTCGCCCCGAGCATCTCAAAGTAACGCGCGACGGCCTCAATGCCCCGGTAGAAATTCGGGAGATGGAACTTCTCATTGGGTGCGTGGAGGTTGTCGTCGGGCAGACCGAACCCCATCAGCACGCTAGGCATGCCAAGGTGCTTTTCAAAAAGTCCGACGATCGGGATGGAACCACCTGAGCGAATGAAGACGGTCTCGCGCCCGAAGAATTCAGTCATCGATTGGGCAGCTTTCTGCACGAACGGATTGGAGGGGTCGATGAGCGAGGGGTCCCCGGTGTGGATGCCGCGGAACTCGGCGCGGACTCCCACTGGGCAGACGTTCGCGATGGCCTCCTGCAGTTGGCGTGTGGCTTCGGCCGGAGTTTGATCGGCCACCAGGCGCATAGAGACTTTGGCCAGCGCGCGGGCGGGAATGACAGTCTTTGCGCCTTCGCCGATGAAGCCGCCGCGGATGCCGTGGACCTCGAGGGTGGGCTGCGCCCAAGTGCGGTCAAACACTGACAGCGTTGGATCGCCGTAAAGGCTGGTGGATCCTATTTCCTTTTCGAGGTACTCGCCGACATCGAAGGGCAAGCTATCCCAAGCAACTCGCTCTTCTTCCGATGGCGGGCGGACCTTGTCGTAGAAGCCGGGGATTAGAATACGCCCGCTACGATCCTTGAGAGCGGTGAGGATCTCGGCGATGGCCATGATGGGATTGGGCGCGGCGCCGCCGTAAATGCCGGAATGGAGGTCGGTACGCGCGCCTTCGACGATGAGTTCGCCGTAGACCATGCCGCGTAGCCCGGTGCAAATGGTAGGCAGATTCGGGGCGAACATTTCGGTATCGCAGATGACGGCCGCGTCGGCAGCCAGCCGGGTTGGGTTTTCAGGGACGAACTCGGAGATGTGCTCGCCGCCTACTTCCTCTTCGCCTTCGCAGAGGACACGAATGTTGATGGGAAGTTTGCCGCTGGTCCGGAGGAAACCCTCAACGGCTTTGAGCAGAATCATAGTCTGGCCTTTGTCGTCCACCGCGCCCCGGGCGTAGATGTTGTCGTTGCGGATGGAGGGTTCAAAGGGAGGTGAGATCCATTCTTCCAGCGGATCGGGCGGCTGAACGTCGTAGTGCCCATAGAGCAGCAGGGTCGGCTTGCCGGGAGCGTGGAGCCAATCGGCGTAGACAAGCGGATGCCGGTCCGGCTTCGGAATAATCTCGATGTGCTCCATGCCGGAAGACCGGAGGTCGGCGGCGACAAACTCGGCGGCGCGGAGGACGTCGGCCTTGTGCTCGGGCGCGGTGGAGATGCTCGGTATGCGAAGGAACGCCTTCAGTTCTTCGAGGAAGCGCTCCCGGTTTTGCTGATAGTAAGAGGACATGTCAGCCCCAAGCTAGCACAAATGGCCATATCTTCCCATCCTGCGATGCACTATAATCTTGGCAGCATCTAATCATGGGCAAGAACATTCTTCCAGTTTCCGTGCTACTGGCCATGTGCAGCCTGGCGCGGGCCGCAGACCCCGTTTCTTTTGCCAAGGAGGTGCGGCCTATTCTTGAGGCTCAGTGCATGAAGTGTCATGGCGCGGCGATGCAGATGGCGAAGCTCGATTTACGGTCACGGGAGTCGGCACTGAAGGGCGGCGACAAGGGCCCGTCGATCGTTCCCGGTAAAGCCGAGGAGAGTTCACTCTATCGAAAGGTCGCGGGTTTGGAAAAGCCGGCGATGCCAATGGGCGGCAAGCTGAGCGCGGCAGAGGTGGACGTGTTGCGGCGGTGGATCAGCGAGGGCGCGCCATGGGAAGGCGGGATCGGTGAGCAGAGTGCGGCGCAAACGGCGTCGAATGATCTGGCGGCGATGGAAGACATGAAGCTGCCGGCCGGAGCTCGGGATTTTTGGGCATTCCGGAAGCCTGTGCAAGCCGCGGTACCGGTAACCGGCGACGCCAGTGCGGACCGGCATCCGGTGGACGCCTTCCTTCGCAAAGCGCAAATCGAGCGCGGCTTGAAACCGGCGCCGATGGCCGGTAATCTTGCATTGCTGCGGCGGGCGTTCCTGGATTTGACCGGCTTGCCGCCGACCGACGCGGAGGCGAAAGCGTTTCTCGAAGACACCGCCGACGGAGCATGGGAGCGGCTGATCGACCGGTTACTGGCTTCACCTCGGTATGGAGAACGCTGGGGCCGCCACTGGTTGGACGTGGCGCGTTACGCGGACTCCAACGGGTACGAGCATGACTTTGACCGTCCGAACGCCTGGCGATATCGCGACTATGTGATTCGCGCGTTCAACAAGGATATCCCCTACAACCGGTTCCTCGAAGAACAACTGGCGGGGGACGAACTGGAAAATACAAGCTACGATTCGCTGATCGCAACCGGTTTCCTGCGCAACTACGCGAAGGTAGGCTTCCGCGAAAAGGACAATCCACAATTCCGGTATGACTATCTGGACGACATGATCGCAACGGTGGGACGCGGCCTGATGGGCCTGACGATCCAGTGCGCCCGGTGCCACAATCACAAGTTCGATCCGCTGGCGCAAAAGGATTACTACCGGCTGCAAGCGACGCTATTCGGCTACGTGGAGGTGGATCATCCACTCGTGCCCGAACCTGAGGCCAAGGCCTATTACGAGCAGGTAGCCGAAGTGAACGCGCGCGTAAAGCCGCTGAAGGAGCATCTGAAGGAATTGATTGCGCCCTACGAGGCGGGATTGCTCGAGAAGAAATACCGGAAGTGGCCAGCCAACATTCAGGAGGCGGTATTCACTCCCGAGGAGAAGCGGACGCCCGGACAGGTGCTGTTGGCCAACCAGATCATCCGCACCACCAAGGTGTCGCCGGCGGAAGTGGAAGCGATCATGAGCGAGCCAGACCGGAAGCGGAAGGACGAAATCGAAGCGTTGATCCGGGACATCGAGCGAGACCGGCCGAAGCCGATTCCGCTGGCGATGGGTATCACCGACGGCGACTACCGTTTTACTCCGGATGGCGCCGGTGACGAACCTGCGCCGGGCAAAGGGATCAAACGCGAAGAGATCGCCGGAAGCTTTCTGGCGGATGGCACCAAGCCCTACGAGGCTCCGCCGTCCTACTTTCTGCACTCCGGCGATATGAATAACCACGGGACGAAAATGGAGCCGGGGTTCGTGATGGTAGTGGACAACGGCAAGTTTCCAACGGCGATTCCGCCGGCAAATGGCAAGACGTCCGGCCGCCGGTTGGCTTTGGCCCGTTGGCTCGGGTCACGTGAACATCCACTCACGGCGCGCGTGATCGTGAACCGCGTGTGGCATCATCATTTCGGACGAGGGATCGTAACCTCGCTCGACAATTTCGGCAAGGCCGGCGAGAAGCCGACGCATCCGGAACTGCTCGATTGGCTGGCGGTGAACTTCATGGAAAACGGCTGGAGCATCAAGAAACTCCACAAGCTGTTGATGACGTCGCAGGCTTACCGGATGTCGAGCCAGTTCGAAGGCGCGGGAAACCAACAGACCGACGCCGAGAACCTCTACTTCTGGCGCTTTCAGGCACAGCGGCTGGAAGCGGAGATCGTGCGGGACAATATTCTGGCGGTGAGCGGATCTTTGAACAGCACGCAGTTCGGGCCAGCAGTATTTCCTCAATTGCGGGAAGACGTCTTGAAGTCCATGGACAAGGGCATTTGGCGGAAGAAGGAAGACGGCCCGGAGGTGTGGCGGCGCAGCGTCTACGTTTATCGCAAGCGCGGATTGCCGCTGCCGTTTTTTGAGGTGTTCGACCTCCCGGATCAGAACGTGAGCTGCGGCCGGCGCAACGTTTCGACGGTGCCAACACAGGCCTTGACGCTGATGAACAACGAGTGGGTTTTGAACCAGGCGCGGCGGCTCGCCGACCGAATCGCCACGGAAGCACCGGGTGGGCCCGAGGATCAAGTGAAGCGTGCCTACCAACTGGCGCTCAGCCGTCCTCCGAGCGCGGACGAGTTGAAGGTAGGGCGCGAGTTTCTGGCCGGTAATACGCTGAGCGATTTCGCTCACGTAATGCTGAATCTCAACGAATTCATTTACCTGAGGTAAAGACGGATGAAACCGGCGATGGATAACAGGTTCGTTTCTCGGCGTAGCCTTCTTTTTGAAGCCGGCGGCGGCATCAGCGGACTGGGGTTGGCATGGCTGCTGGGCAGCGACAATCTGTTGGCGGCAGGTCCGGCCGCATGTAGTGGAGGCGCGATGGCGGCATCGCCATTTCTGCCGAAGAAGCCGCATTTCGCGCCGCGGGCCAAGCGCGTGATCTCGCTGTTCATGAGCGGCGGAGTGAGCCACCTCGACACGTTCGATCCGAAAACGGCACTGACCAAGTACGCCGGGCAGCCGTTGTCGGGCAAAGGCAATGTTGTAGTGCGGCAGGGCCATCCGGGTCCATTGATGCCGTCGCCATTTCGTTTTCGACAGTATGGCGCGGGCGGATTACCGATCAGCGATCTTTTCCCGAACGTGGCCAAACATGCCGATTCGCTGGCGGTGGTGCGATCGGTAAAGGGCCGATCCAACGATCACGTGATGGCGCACTATGAGCTAGCGTCGGGAACGGTGCGGATGGGTGCGCCGAGTGTAGGCTCCTGGGTCACTTACGGGCTGGGATCGGAGAATCAGAACCTGCCGGCGTTCGTCGTGATCTATGACGCGCGCGGAGGTCCGTTTGGCGGTCCGGCGAGTTGGAGCGCGGGTTACATGCCAGCCGCCTATCAGGGTACCGTCTTTCGCAGCAAAGGTGATCCCATCGTGGATCTCAATCCCCCGGAAGGCGTAAGTTCCGATCAGATGCGAAAACGGCTGACGCTGCTCGACAAGCTGAACCGGATGGACATTGAGAAGAATCCGGGCAATTCAGAACTGTCGGCGCGGATCACAGCATATGAACTCGCTTTCCGAATGCAGGGCTGCGCCCCGGAAGCAGTGGATCTGGCGAGCGAATCAGAGGCGACCAAGAAATTATATGGGCTGGACAATCCAATCACCGCGCCTTTCGGTCGGCAGTGCGTCACGGCGCGTCGCCTGGCCGAACGCGGCGTGCGGTTCATTCAGCTCTATCATGGCGGGATCGGCAATCAGAATACCGACACCTGGGACGCACACGGCAATGTGCAGGAGAATCATACCCAGCATGCGGCGGAAACCGATTTGCCGATCGCCGGACTGTTAACCGATCTAGCCGGCCGCGGACTGCTCGACGACACTCTTGTCATCTGGCAAAGCGAGTTCGGGCGGATGCCGATATCGCAGCGCGGGCTCGGCCGGGACCACAATCCGGGCGCGATGAGCATATGGATGGCGGGCGCGAAGATCCCCGGCGGGCAGGCGATCGGGTCCACCGACGAGTTCGGCTACAAGGCCGAGCAGCAGGTGGTCAGTGTCCATGATTTGCATGCCACGATCCTGCACTTGCTGGGCATGGAACACACCAAGCTCACCTATTCGTTCCAGGGTCGGCAAATGCGGCTGACCGATGTGTACGGGGAAGTGATCCCGCAAATCGCCGCGGCATAACTTCTTACCAACCCATGGCGGACATGCGACGCTCTATCACAGAGGCGTAACGGCCGATCCGGGTTGGATTTCGGCTGCGAGGCGCGGGAAGAACACCAGCCAGACGGGCTGCCTGTTGCCGCGAGAGGCGCGAGGCGCCGATGCGGAAATGGTATTGGGCGGCGGCTTCGGCGCCGTACACGCCAGGCCCCCACTCCACGACATTGAGATAAAGCTCGAGAATGCGCTCCTTGGGAAGTAGCATTTCGAGTGTCGGGACAAGGGCAAATTCGGCGGCCTTGCGCAGCGGGTTTCGATGGGTGGTGAGGAAGAGGTTTTTCACCAGTTGCTGGCTGAGCGTGGATGCTCCGCGAAGACCATTTTTCCGTCTTTCGGTGAGTGCCTTTTCGAGTTCATCCCAGTCAATACCATCGTGTTCGTAAAAGCCCGTGTCCTCCGCGGCGATCACTGCGTGAGCCAGATGGCGGCTGATTTGATGCATCGGGACGTACTGAAACTGCTTGCGGTAAGGTTGGTCTGAAAGCCACGACTCGATGCGGCGCTGGACGTGGACTGTAGTTGTAACTGGACTGAGCCACCGGAGATAGAGCATTCCAGCAGCGCAGGCGAGGTACCAGAGCGACGCCATGGCGAAGAGCGCCGAGGCCAGTTGGATCAGGCGGGAGCCGCGACTTCGCTTGACCATGCGCGGGCGCTGTTTTCTGGCAGAAGAGACTGGAACCACCTCCAAATGGCTGGCCTAGTATAGCGCGATGATGTTGATGATGAGGGGGCGGCTCTTGGTCTATAATGGGGAGTCGTCGTTCTGAGGGCGCGTAGCTCAGTTGGTTAGAGCGCCTGCTTCACACGCAGGAGGTCCACGGTTCGAGTCCGTGCGCGCCCACCACGTCCTTCCTTTAGAATCAACGGCTTAGGTTTTCTCCAACTGTTACAGTTCTTCCCTCGCGGCGGAAAACGTATCAAAACTGTATCAAAACCCTCTCAAGATTCCGATTCCGTATCAGAATCACGGGTGGGATTGGCCGGGGTTCCGTTTGCTTTCCTGTTGAGATTGCCGCCGCCGCGTCAGCGCCAGGGACTCGAAGCACCCTTCAGCCGCAGCCTACCAAGGGCATCTTGGTAGGCATCAGCGTCATGAAATGCACCGGCCCATTCGGGCACTCGCTCGGCGAAGGGGCTCGTCCGGGGGGAAAACCGTTTGGGTCGATCTGTTGCAGCGCCACTCCGGTACAGTAGCCGCGTTTGGTTAGCACCCGAGGCAGGTGTTTGCTTTCCGGGCGAGTTGATAGGAAGCTGATGATAGTGCGATATTCCCTGGCGCTTGGGCTGATGCTGAGTTGTGTGTCCGCATCGGCTGTTTTCATCGATGCCACGGCGGCTGCCAAAATCGGATTCGTGTTTGAGGCGAGCAAGACACGGGACAAATATCTGATCGAAGCGATGGGCGGCGGCGTGGCCATGATCGACGCAGACGGGGATGGCCGGCTTGACTTGTTCTTTGTGAACGGCGCGGCGTTGAAGAGCGGGATGACCGTGAAGGACCGTCCGGATAAGACCGACGCGAGGTATTGGAATCGCCTATATCGAAACCGGGGCGATGGCGCCTTTGAGGATATTACGGAGAAGGCCGGGCTCCGCGGCCGCGGTTATGGGCAGGGCGTGGCCGTTGGCGATTGCGACAACGACGGGCGCGCGGACTTGTTTGTTACCGCTTTGGGTGGCAACACTTTGTACCGTAACCTGGGCGGCGCGGTGTTTGAGGATGTGACGGCAAAGGCAGGTGTGGCGGGTAGCGGTTGGTCAACGAGCGCGGGGTTTATCGACTTCGATCGCGATGGCAATTTGGATCTCTTTGTCGCGCGATATCTGGATTGGGATTTTGGCAAGAACAAGCGCTGCGGCGGCACGGGGCTTGCCTTGCAAGCATACTGTCACCCGAATGAATTCGGTCCGGCGACGCACTCGCTCTATCGCGGCTTGGGCAACTGCCGCTTTGAAGACGTGAGCGGGAAAGCGGGCTTGGCGAAGGCGCCAGGCAAGGGCTTGGGAGTGGCCTTTCAAGACGTGGATCGCGATGGCTGGCCGGATATTTTTGTGGCCAACGACAGCTTTCCGCAGCAGCTATTTCGCAACAGGCACGACGGGACGTTCGAGGAGATCGCGTTGGCCGCAGGCGTGGCCTATGATGAGGACGGCAGGGTCTTCGCGGGTATGGGCGCGGACTTGGCCGACTACGACAATGACGGACTGCCGGACTTGTTCGTGAACGCCCTGGCGAATCAGGGCTATGCGCTGTTTCGAAACCGCAATGGCCTCTTCGACTATGTCTCCGCGGCCGCCGGATTGGCTGCGATTAGTAAGTTGCACTCCGGTTGGGGTACGCGCTTTCTCGATTTCGACAACGATGGCTGGAAAGATATCTTTGTCGCGCAAGGGCACGTGATGGACAACATCGAGCTGACGCAACCAGGGATCCGATACCGCGAGACTCCCCTGCTGCTCCGTAACCTGGCCGGGAAGTTCGCCGATGTTTCGCCGAAGGCGGGCGCTCCGTTCTTGACTCCGATGGCCGCGCGCGGCGTGGCCTTTGGGGACCTCAACAACGATGGCGCAGTGGATGTGGCAGTGTCGGCCAACAGCGGAGCGCCGCGTCTATTTCTCAACGGCGAGCCGGAGAACGCGTGGCTCCTGATCGACACGGTGGGCGCCAAGAGCAATCGGGACGGCATTGGAGCCAGTATCCGGATCGCGATGGCGTCGGGGCGCGAGCAGTTTGGGTTCGTTTCGACCGCAGGCAGTTATTTATCGGCGCACGACAAGCGGGTACACTTCGGCCTGGGGCGGGAACGAGAAGTGCGGTTGCTCGAGATTCGCTGGCCGAGCGGCGTGGTGCAGATTTGGAAGAACGTGGCCGCCAATCAGATTTTCGTGGCGAAGGAAGCGCCGCGATGAAGGTGCTACTCGTGGTGGCGTTAGCGGCTGTGTCGATGGCCTCCGGGCCTTTCTTTGTGGACGAAGCGATCCAAGCCGGCTTGAAGGACGTCTTCGTTTGCGGCGGTGAGCACCAGAAGAACTACATCGTCGAGACGCTGGGCTCGGGCGTGGCTTTCCTGGATTTCGACAACGACGGCCTCCTGGATATTTTCGCGGTCACGGCATCGAAGCTGGATGGCTTTGCCCCGGGCACCGAGCCCGTCAATCGTCTCTATCGCAACCAGGGTGACCGCACGTTTGAAGATGTTAGTAAGAAGGCGGGCGTGGCAAAGGCCGGTTGGGGCCAAGGTGTTTGCACGGGCGACATCGACAACGATGGCTTCGTGGATCTCTACGTCACTTATTGGGGCGCCGACGTGATGTACCGAAACCGCGGAGACGGGACTTTTGTCGACGTGAAGCCACCCGGCATCGGGTCGCGCTGGAGCACTGGCTGCGCGTTTATCGACTATGACCGCGACGGCAAGCTGGATCTGATGGTGGCGAACTACGTGGAATTCGATCTGAAGAACACTCCGCGTCCCGATGGACCGAAACCCTGCCAATGGAAAAGCGAAAAAGTGATGTGCGGTCCGCAAGGTTTAAAGCCCGGGCTGAACCGCCTTTGGCACAACGAGTCAACGCCCGGCAACGTTCGGTTTGTGGACGTGTCGAAGAAAGCGGGCATCGAGGCGCCCGGGCCGCGTTATGGACTGTCGGTTACCACGCTCGACTATGACAACGATGGCTGGCCCGACATCTATGTCGCGGTTGATTCGCAGGCCAGCCTTCTCTACCGCAACAAGCACGACGGCACTTTCGAAGAGACCGCGCTCGAGAGCGGCGTGGCGCTGAGCGAG
>JBGSME010000280.1:0-2807 GCA_041740335.1 Bryobacteraceae bacterium
GATCTGTCCACGACGCCGGCCGTGTGCGGCAGTAACTCACTCACCCATGCGCCCGATTCACCGTGCCGCGCGAATTTGAAGGGAGTTCCGAGCATGTTGGGAACGCCCTTGATAAAAGCGAACCGCTTGCCGTCGAGTAAGTGTTGGGGACATGGCTGCCCATCGTACTTCACTAACTCTGGCTTATAGTCGAACAACTCGAGCTGCGAAGGCGATCCGGCCATGTGAAGATAGATTACCGACTTTGCCTTGGGTTCGCGCGGCGGCTTCTTCGGCGCGAGCGGATTTTCGGTGGCGGCCCCGGCGAGGAACATACCTCCCAGACCGAGCGAGCAGTTCTTGAGAAAATGGCGGCGAGTGGCTTCAAACAGATCCATCGTGTTATCTCCGCGAAAGTGTCTCGTCGAGGTTCAGCAATGTGTTGGCCACCACTACCCAGGCGGCGCGTTTGGCATCCACGCTTCGCTTGTCGAACCGCATGGGGCGTAGGGCACGGAGGCTGGCGTCGATCACCTGCCCACTATCTTTTTCGCGAATATGGGTGGCGTGAATGGCGAGTACATTCCGCCCCGGCTTCAGCGCGGCGGCGGCATCCGGGGAAACCACATACTCGTAGTAACTACCGCGGTCAATCGGACTTTGGGCCGCGGGCACGCCGTTTATGTAAGATTCGAACATGCCGGCGGTGCGGACGTGGAGTTGCAGCTCCTCGAGCGCGCCTTCGGGCACGTCGAACTCCACGCGCATCCAAATGTTACTGGTGTGCCATTCAGTGCCGATGCGGGCATCGTCCGGGGGCTTCTTGTACCAGGCAAACTGCCCTCTGCTTTGGTCCCATGCCGCGGCATCGAAATCGGGGAGGAACCAATTGGCGGCCGGCGGGGTTGCATCGGCGGTCGGCATGAATCGCCACTCGGGGGGCGTGGTTCGCGCGTCGGCAACCAGCAGTACCTCGCGATCTTCGGTGTAAAGAGTCTGATCGTAGTGCAGCAGTTTGCCCGGCGCGTCGCCTGAGCCTTTCAACTCCTTGGCGGAGTCGCGATAGAGGCTGACGATCCGCCGCGTCTCATCCTCGCCCGGATCGCGCACCAGAACGCGCCGGAACATGGCCTGCGCGCGGGTTTTTTCGTTGCCCTTTACATCCTCAATCGCCCAACGGGCCAATCGCTGGGCGGCTTCCATCGAAACAGGATCGTTTAGAGAAGCGAGGGCCTGCAGCGGCGTATTGGTACGGATACGGCGGATGGTGCAGACCTCGCCGGTGGGCGCGTCATAGGTGATCATCGACGGGTATGGCGATGATCGCCGCAGGAAGGTGTAGAGCCCGCGCCGGTAGCGATCCTCGCCTTCGCTGGTCTCCCACTTGTCGCCGCTATACACCACGAGCCAGATACCTTCCGGTTGCCAGGGCATCACCGGCGGGCCATACATCTTCTTACTCAGAAGGCCGCTCACCGCCAGCGCCTGATCGCGGACCATTTCCGCATCGAGCCGCACGCGCGGGCCACGGGCGAGCAGCCGGTTACGCGGATCGCGTTCGACGATATCCGCGCCGGCCGCCGACGTCTGCCGGTAGGTAGCCGACATCACTATCTTCTTGAGAATGTTCTTGACGTCCCATTCGCGCATGAACTCCACGGCGAGCCAATCGAGTAACTCGGGGTGCGACGGGGATGCGCCTTGCGTCCCGAAGTCCTCTTCGGTTTCGACGATACCTGCGCCGAACAGACGCGCCCATAGCCGATTCACCATCACGCGGGCAGTAAGTGGATTCTCCCTGCTCACCAGCCACTGCGCCAGCCCTAGCCGGTTCGCCGCGTTCTCCGATTGCATTGAGTGCAAAGCCGCGGGAACGCCGGGCTGGACCACCTTTCCGGGATCGAGAAAATTGCCGCGCTGGTGAATGCGGGTGACGCGACGCTTGTCTTCGGCAAGCTCACGCAGGACGAGGGTGGACGCGTTTGCGAGTTTCAGCACAGGCTCGTCGTTGGGCTGGTCATGGTCCGCAGTCTGGTTGAAATACGAGTAAAAACGATAGTACTCTTCATGCGAAATCGGATCGTACTTATGCGTGTGGCATTGGGCGCAGCCGACGGTGAGGCCCATCCAGACCTGGCCGGTGACGGCAACGCGATCCTTTACGGCGGCGTCACGGAACTCTTCGTCGTCGGTGCCGCCTTCGGTGTTGGTCATGGTGTTGCGATGGAAACCGGTGGCGATCAACTGGGACTCGCCTGCGCCTGGAATCAGGTCACCGGCGAGTTGTTCGATGGTGAAACGATCGAACGGCATGTTGCTATTGAAGGCGCGGATCACCCAATCGCGATAGGGCCATATGGTGCGTTTGTTGTCCTTCTCATAACCTTGCGTGTCGGCGTAACGGGCGAGGTCGAGCCAGACGCGGGCCCAGCGTTCGCCATAGGCCGGCGAGGCGAGGAGCGAATCGACCAAGCGTTCGTAGCCGGGCTGGGAAGGATTGGCGAGGTACTCTTTCAATGCCGCGGGATCCGGAGGCAGCCCGGTGAGGTCGAGCGCTACGCGGCGGGCGAGCGTGGCCGGGTCCGCTTGCGGAGACGGCACAAGCCGCTCTTTGAGCAGGCTTGCGCGGACGAACCCGTCGATCTCGTTGGTTCCCGTTTCGGCGAGTGAAGGCGGCGTGGGCCGCGAGGGTTTTTGAAAGGACCAATGCGCGGTATAGTTCGCTCCGGCGTCGATCCATTCCCGAACCAGCGCAATCTCGTCCGGAGTCAGCCCGGGACCGGTGGGCGGCATCGGCCGCTGCTTATCGGTGACGCGCGCGAGGATGC
>JBGSME010000281.1:0-1516 GCA_041740335.1 Bryobacteraceae bacterium
GGTTTTCCGGGCCGCCATGTGGAAGCGCGGCGCGCCGTAGACGCCGTCGCGGTCAAGCAGGGCGATGGCTTGGAGATCGTTGGAGGCGGCGGCTTCGATCAGGTCCTCGGGCGACGCTCCGCTTTCCAGGAAGCTGAAAGCGGAACGTGCGCGAAGTTCGACGTAGGGAGAGAGCGGCACCAGATATTCGCCTTTTGTTCTCCCATGATACTATTCCCGGTCGTCGTCATCAATGTCGAGGGAAAGCGGAGCGAAAAGCGCGCGGCGAGTTCCAGGATAGGGTGTGTCCCAGCCGCGAGCGCTGTGCCAAAGAATCCGGTTGAGCTTATCGGTAGGGGCGGCATCCGGCACTTCGAAGCGCATGCGGGAGGAATCAATCGCCGCCTGCCGCGCCGGGCCGCGCAGGGCTTTGATGGCGGGGTTGATGTCGTAGAGCGATTGCGGCGGCTTGACGGCCTCGTAAGGCGTGTAGTCGGGAACGGCGGTGAAGCTATTGCGCATGTCGTGGGCGATCAGGTCGAACAGCGACAAGGTTGGCAAGCCTAGAATCAGTTCGATCGACTTCACCATGCTTTGGTTCGAATAGAACGTCGAGTCGATCGCACCGCGGCGCGCGTAGGGGCTCACGACCAGCGCTACGGTCCGGTGGCCGTCGACGTGATCGACGCCATTTTGAGCGTCGTCTTCCACGATGAAGATGGTCATCTTTTTCCAGAAGGAGGTTTTTGAAAGTGCCTCGACAATCTGGCCCACCGCGTAATCGTTATCGGCCACCATCGCCTTGGGTGTGGATGCACCGGGCCGGGTGCCGTAAGTGTGATCGCTAGGCAGTTGCGCGATGACAAGGTTCGGCATCGCGCCGTCGCGCTCCCATTTCGCGATGTCGGCCTTCAGGATCTGAGCGCGGACGACGTCCGGAATGGCATTGGTATAGGAAGGATAGTTAGCCGCGAGAATCCGATTGAGTGAATCGATGGGCGCGCGAATTTTCCAATCGTTGGTGAAGTCGCCGCCCTGCTCCCAACGTTTCAGCAGATCGACCCGGCCGGCGGCGTCGGTCTCACTCATGCGGCCGGCATACTCGCCGTAAATGCGGACAGACTTTCTTCGTGCGAGCGCAAGATCCCACAGAAAGCCCTTGGCCGAATACGCGATCGGGTCGGAACCATCGAAAGGATAGCTGCGTCCGGCGTAACCAGGCCATAGGCAGTACGCCGTTTCGTTGGATTGCGTGAGCCATTGATGGCCATCGGCGGAGTTACCACCAGAGGCGTAGAAGTTATCGAGCACTACATAACGGTCAGCCAGACGATGTTGATTCGGAGTAACATCGGCTCCGAACATGACGAGAGATGGATCGCCGTTGCCTTTGGGCAGATCGCCCAGAACCTGATCATAGGTTCGATTTTCCTTCACGATGTAGACCACGTGTTCGATGGGCGTGGGCTCGCCGGCGCGTTCGGGGATCGGGCTGGGCGGCACTTTGCGCGGGGGAGGCGCGCCAGCCACGCTCACG
>JBGSME010000282.1:0-5176 GCA_041740335.1 Bryobacteraceae bacterium
CTTTCTCGACGCGATGCGCAAGGCGAACATCAAGGGCGCGCTTGTGGGAGTGGAAGCAGTGACTCCGGAAGGGCTGAAGTCCGTGTACAAGGACTTCAATCTCGCCGGCGACGCCCTGGTGGAGCGGCTCCGGCTTTTCAAGAAGCATGGAGTTCACGTTCTCGGATCGTTCATCTTCGGCCTGTCGACGGACCGCAAGGAAACATTCGACGCCACCGCGGAGCTGGCCAAGAAGGCCGAGTTGACGTTTGCGCAATTCGTGATGATGACGCCATTCCCCGGCACAGTGGATTTCGACCGGTGGGAGAAGACCTCGGGCAGTACCGTGGGCGAGGTAGATGGAATTCCGCTGACCCGCTATTGGCTGATTCCCGGCCATCGCCGTCCGAAGCTGTACATGCCGCATCCGAGCATGGAGGCCGACGAGATCCGCATGCGGACCCAAGGCGTGTGGGACAACTACTACAGCTTTGGGGAAGTGTGGAAGCGGGCGCAGTGCGTGAAGTCGATCAAGGCGCGGGTGGCGTTCGTTTTCGTTTCCAAACTTTACCGCCAGATGTATGCCAACACCGGCATCGCGACCGATAGCGCGCGCCGCAAGAGCGCAAACCGTTGGGCGAGGTGGACGGCGCTGATTTGCCTCCGGCTGTTCCGGGCGGAGCCCTTGCCGAACCTGCAGGTTCCTGGCCGGCGGCCGGCGGAGATGCTCACCGTGATCGGGCAGTAGATTGGGTTGACTCAGCTACTGAGGTTGGGTGGGCTGGCTGCTCACGGCTTCGTGAGCAGCGTATACTCCCGATCCGCAGCGCCGGGCACAGGGATCCGCTTCAACTGGGCTCTACGCCAAAGTCGGAGGCCAAGCCGACACCATCCCAGATCAACCACATAATACCTTGGTTCTCATCCGGTAGTTTTGGAAGGGTGGGCGACATAGAAGTGGAGATCAAGCCGCCTGCCGGGACTCCCAGCAGTCCTCGGAGCGACCGTTGAGATGTGAGCAGCGGAGAGCGATGATCGCATTGGCTCCGCGAACAGTCCAGAACATGCCGAACTGTTTGAGGCGGGAGCCGATGACTGTTTTGCAGCCGGCTTCGATCACGCCGGAACCGATGAACAAATGTTTACGGCGGAACTTGGGGTAGCGCACACGTTCGGCGTTACGTTCGAGGTAGTCCGACTCGGTGCGGAGTTTCTCAAGAACTTCCGCATTGGGGGAATGGCTGGACCTAATCACAACATACCCCCAAAGATCCGGCTCCGCCGCCTCCCTCCACCGCAAACGAAACAAAGGGTCAATCGCTCGAAAAGGAAAAGTTTCAAAACAACCCCAACGCCTCGCAAAACTACCCTCATCCGAAGGTACCAACGGCAAACGGTTTAGACTCCCCCACGTCGCATCCACCCCCGAGGACGCCGCCCCGAGCGAAAAGTAGTCACCATGCCGTCTACCTACCTCGATCCGACAACCGGCGTCCTGCTCCGACACAAACCGGAGCCAACCGCCGGCACCACAAATCCGTCCAAAAGTCCGCCGAATCACCCCGGTACTAGTCCCGACGGATCCATCCCCGTCCAAATCTGGGACCTCTTCCGCGGCGCGCTCCTCGACGCGCTCGCACCCTTCAAAGAACCGCGCGAACGCGTTGTCAAAGCCATCGCCGAAATGGAAGCAAAACTCGGAGTAAAAATATGAGCCTCAACCACACGATGGACCCCGTCCTCTTCGCCCAGGATCGCCTCGCCTTTCATCCCGACGCCAACCAGGCCCGCGTGCTCGATCCATCCATCCGCCGCGGTCTCCTCAATTGCTCCCGCCAATGGGGCAAATCCACCGTCACCGCCGTCCGCGCCGTCCACCACGCCTGCGCCAAAAACCCAACTCGCTCACCCTCGTACTTGCGCCCACCGAACGCCAATCCGCCGAATTAGTGCGCAAATGCCGACGATGGCTCAACCAACTCGACATCAAGCCCCGCACAGACGGTTCCAACAAAACCTCCATCCTCCTCCCCAACGGCGCTCGCATCGTCGGCCTCCCCGGCCGCGAAGAGAACATCCGCGGTTTTTCCGCCGTCTCTATCCTCCTCATCGACGAAGCTGCCCGCGTTCCCGGCGGTCGCAAACTGGCCCGTGCGCTTGCTACCGCTGTTGGATTCACCGAAGAACATGCTGCAGCTCTGCTGAAACTTCCAGGACTCGCAATGGCCGAATTGGACGCTTTGAATGCTGAGGTCATCGCGCTCGGCAAGTCCAAGCCGGGAGATCTCACAACAGCGGAAATAGCGGCCTTTGAGCAACGAATTAGTCCGCGTTCTTGCCCAAGGAAATCTCATACAGTGTGCTATTGGCAAGGAGTCCTGGCTTCTGTTTCGGGTATACGCCGCCAAGAACTCCCGATCCTCATTGTAGTTAGTGCACCATGAGCGGGATCGACGCGACCGTCTCGTCCCACGCAATGGTGAGAGTCCCCTCGTTGTCGCCCTTCTTCGCGATATCGATGGTCAACTGCTCCACCGGCGCGGACGCATGCGCCACCTTCATCGGCGCTCGGCCGTAGTCCATTGCCACGTCGTATTTGAACGCTCCCCATTGCTTCACAGTCTTGTTGAGGATGAACGTCCACTGCTTCTCGTTGGGGATGGTGAACAGGCTGTAGCTTCCGGCGGCGACGTGCATGTCGCCAATCATCAGATCGCCTTCGGTTTCAAAAATCGTGGCTTCGTCGGCGCTAGTGCGCCAGACTTTGCCCAACGGCTCGAGTCCGCCGAACACCGCGCGGCCCTTCTTGTAAGGCCGGCCGTAAGTGATGCTGATCTTCTTGCCGCCGATCACCCACGATTTGGTGTCGTGCGGACTGGCGCGCTGCTTGGCCTGTGCCTGCGCCGCAGGTGGCGTGGATACGGTAAGAATCGAAAACACGAGCAGGCCGAGGCCGAGCGCGATGCGAGAGACAGAATTCATGATCAAGACTCCTTTAGTTTGACGGTGGACCTACGGGGTGGCCGGGACAGCCCGGACATGGCGACACCGGCCGACGCGAGCATGGCGTTCTCAAAAGCGAAATCGTGTTTCGGTACCTTGTGATTGCGAAGGTACCAGCGGTATGTCTGTTCAAGCCCTTCGCCGAATGGAGTGGCCTTGAATTTGAGAATGCGCTGCGCCTTCGCGATCACCATCGTTATCGGCGGCAGGTCATAGTAGACGGCGAAGTAGATCGGCGGGTGCATGGGGTGCCCGCCGGCGTCGAACAATCGGCGGCGCGGCACGTGAACCAAATGTGGTTCCCTCTTCGCCGTATCGGCGAAGGCTTTCACCGCTTCCGATTGCGTGACGGGGCGGGCGTTGGCGATATTAAACGCATGGCCCACGGCGCCTGGAGTCGCGAGCGACGCCATGCACGCCGCCACAACATCATGGACGAAAGTGAACTGCATCAGCCGCCGCCCATCGCCGGGAATGATGATGGGGCGCCCCAGCCGCAACCGGTCCCAGAAGAACTGCTCGCGATAGAACGGATTTTCAGGACCGTAGACGTAAGGCGGGCGAATCGTAACCACCGGAAATCCGTCGCGCTGGTGCAACCGGAAAAGCGCGCGTTCGCTCTGTGCCTTGTTCCGCGCGTAGGGGTCGGGATGATCGTCCGGCGCAAGCGCGTCGCCTTCCTGGCGATTCAATCCGTCGCCGTAGGCGGCCACCGAAGAAATGAAAATGTACCGCGTGATCTGATCGCCGGCGGCGCGGGCCGACCCAACCACTTGCTCGGCCGTGGTGCCGCGGTCCCAATCATAAACATTGTCGAAGACGGCGTCGAATTTCCGGTCCCCGATCGCCGCGCGCACCGAGGCCGCATCGTTGCGGTCTCCCTGCAGGTTTTCGACGTTTTTGCCCAATGTATGGGCGGGTTTCCGATGCAGAATGGCGACATCGTGGCCCGCTTTTCCGAGCGCCTTAACTAGGGCGCGGCCGATGAAGAGCGTGCCACCGATGACGAGGATTCGCATAATCTAGAGTAGCGCGGGGCCGGGTGCAGCCCTCTGCTAATCGTAGTACTCAAGCCCCAGGTGCGTGATCAGTTCCTCGCCCTGCAGGTGGCGCAGCCGGTTCTTCAGCTTCATCAACTGGATGAAAATGTCGTGTTCGGGGTACAGTCCAGGGGCCGTCATCGGCGCCTTGAAATAGAACGACAACCATTCCTGGATCCCGCGCAGGCCCGCGCGGTGAGCCAGATCAAGGAAGAGCACGAGATCGAGCACGATGGGCGCGGCGAGAATCGAGTCCCGGCAGAGAAAGTCGATCTTGATCTGCATCGGGTAACCCAGCCAGCCGAAAATATCGATGTTGTCCCAGCCCTCTTTGGCATCGCCGCGCGGCGGATAGTAGTTGATGCGCACGGCGTGGTAAAGGTCTTTATAAAGCGCCGGATAGAGGTCCGGCTGCAGAATCTGGTCGAGCACGGAAAGCTTGGTCTCTTCCTTCGTCTTGAACGAATCCGGATCCTCGAGCACCGCGCCGTCGCGGTTGCCCAAAATGTTCGTTGAGAACCAGCCGGAAACACCAAGCATGCGGGACTTGAAGCCCGGCGCCAACAACGTTTTCATGAACGTCTGGCCGGTCTTGAAATCCTTGCCGCAAACCGGCAGATTCCGGTCCCGCGCGAGATCGAGCAGCGCCGGAATGTCGTGGGTCAGGTTCGGCGCGCCGTTGGCAAACGGCACCCCGGACTTCAATGCCGCGTATGCGTAAATCTGCGAAGGCGCGATTTCCGGGTCATTTTCGAGCAGTCCCTTTTCGAACGACTCCAGGCTCTGATGAACAGCGCCGGGTCTGCGGAACACTTCCGTCGATCCGCACCAGATCATCACCAACCGCGAGCAGTTGTTGCGTTCTTTGAAGTCGGCGATGTCCTGGATCAGCGCGTCGGCCAGTTCGCGCTTGTTGGCGCCCTTCTTCACGTTCGGACCGTTGATCCGCTTCACGTAACTCTGATCGAAAACCGCCGGCATCGGCCGGATAGCTTCCATTTCGTCTTTTACCTGGTCGAGGTGCGCCGGCTCCAGCACCTTGGCGTTGGCGGCAGCCTGATAGGCATTGTCGTCGTAAATGTCCCAGCCGCCGAAAACCAGATCGTCCAGACCCGCGAGCGGCACGAAGTCGCGAATGTAAGGGGTGCGCGTTT
>JBGSME010000283.1:0-6173 GCA_041740335.1 Bryobacteraceae bacterium
TCGAAGCGCTCGGCGTCAACGTCGGGATCAGCCCGGAGCAGGCGGCGCAGTGCATCCGTGAGTGTGGTATCGGATTTCTTTTCGCCCAGGCGCTTCATCCGGCGATGAGGCATGCCGGACCCGTGCGCCGCGATCTTAAGATGCGGACCGTGTTCAATCTGCTGGGTCCGCTTGCCAATCCGGCCGGCGCGGCGTTCCAGTTGATCGGCGCTCCATCTCCGGTGGCGGCGGAGTTGATGGCGCGCGCGCTGGCTATGCTCGAGGTTCAGCGAGCCTTTGTGGTGCATGGAGAAGGCCTGGATGAGGTGACGACGGCTGGAGAAACGATCGCATTCGAGGTGGCCGGCGGGGATTTGACGAAGATGATCCTTACGCCAGAGGATTTCGGCGTGCCGCGATGCCGAATTGAAGACCTGCGCGCAGTGGCGAAGGAAGATAACGTCAGGATCGCGCGCGAGGTGCTTGCCGGAGTGAAAGGCCCGTGCCGGGACATCGTACTAGCGAACGCGGCGGTGGCCATGAAGGCGGCGGGGCGGGTGGAGGCACTCAAAGACGGGGTGGCTCTGGCGGCGGCGTCGATCGACGAAGGAGCGGCAGGGGTGTGTTTGCAGAAGCTGGCGGTTTTGACGGGGAGCTTCGCAGTGGATCGCCATACGGCAAGCTGATCCTTGCATCGGAACGCGGCCTGCAATACGATGGTGCAGCGTATGGGAACCAAGATCGCTATTCTCGGATCGGGCAACATCGGCACGGACCTGATGGTTAAGGTGATGCGGACCTCCAGCATCCTGGAGATGGGGGTGCTCGCCGGGATCGATCCGCAATCCGACGGACTGGCGCGTGCTCGCCGGATGGGCGTGGCCACCACCGACAAAGGCGTTGAAGGTCTGATGGCGATGCCCGAGTTCAGAGACATCGAGATCGTGTTCGATGCGACGTCGGCGCCGGCTCACGCGCATCATCACGAGGCGCTCAAGGAGACCGGGCGCAGGCTGATCGATTTGACGCCCGCCGCCATCGGCCCCTACGTGGTTCCCGTGGTAAATATGGGCGCCAACTTCGATGCGCCGAACTTGAATATGGTGAGTTGCGGCGGCCAGGCGACGATCCCCATGGTGGCCGCGGTGAATCGCGTGGCCCGCGTGGAATATGCGGAAATCGTAGCCAGCATCGCGAGTAAGTCCGCCGGTCCAGGCACCCGCGCCAACATAGACGAATTTACGCAAACCACGGCCCGCGCGATTGAAAGCGTCGGCGGCGCGGGGAAGGGTAAGGCGATCATTGTGCTCAATCCGGCCGATCCGCCCCTGATCATGCGCAATACCGTTTTTTGCCTAAGCGAAGACGCGGACTCGAATGCGATCGGCGATTCGATTCATCGGATGATCGAAGAGGTTCGCACTTACGTGCCGGGTTACAGATTGAAACAGGACGTGCAGTTCGACACCTTCCAGTCCCCAAAGATGAAGGGGCTGAAGACATCGATCTTTCTTGAAGTGGAAGGGGCCGGCCACTATTTGCCCTCCTACGCCGGCAATCTCGATATCATGACTTCGGCTGCGTTGAAAACGGGAGAACGGGTCGCCGCGGCGGCCTAACAGGGAGACCAAGATGGAACAACCACAGCGGCTCTACATACAGGACGTTACGTTGCGTGATGGCATGCACGCGATCCGGCATCGCTACACGCTCGAACAGGTGGCAGCCATCGCCCGCGCGCTGGACGCCGCCGGCGTGGACGCGATCGAGATCACCCACGGCGACGGGCTTGCCGGATCGAGCTTCAACTACGGTTTCGGCGCGCACACCGATGTGGAATGGATTGAGGCCGCCGCGGCGAACATTCAACGTGCTCGCGTGACGGTGCTGTTGATTCCGGGCATCGGCACAATCGAAGATCTTCACGCGGCCTACCAGGCGGGCGCCAGATCCACCCGCATCGCCACGCATTGCACTGAGGCTGACATCGCCAGGCAGCATATCGAGTATGCGCGCAAGCTGGGCATGGACGTGGCCGGGTTCCTGATGATGTCGCATATGGCGCCGCCCAAGGAACTGGCGCGGCAGGCTCAGTTAATGGAGTCCTACGGGGCCGCCTGCGTTTATGTGGTGGATTCGGCGGGCGCCTTACTCACCCACGAGGTCGCCGAGCGGTTCGACGCATTTAACGAAGTGCTCAATCCTGGAACACAGCGCGGCATGCACGCGCACCATAACCTTTCGCTCGGTGTGGCCAATAGCATAGAGGCGGTGAAGCACGGCGCCACTCGCGTGGACGCATCGCTCACAGGCATGGGGGCCGGCGCCGGTAATGCGCCGCTCGAAGTGCTGATCGCCGTGTTGAACCGGCTGGACATCGGCCACGGCTGCGACCTTTTCGCGCTTATGGACGCGGCGGAAGACCTGATCCGGCCATTGCAGGACCGCCCGGTGCGGGTTGACCGCGAGACGCTGTCGCTCGGGTACGCCGGCGTCTATTCGAGCTTTCTCCGTCACGCCGAAGCCGCCGCCAAACGGTACGGGATCGATACACGCGCGATCCTGGTGGAGTTAGGCAAACGGCGTATGGTTGGCGGCCAGGAAGATATGATTGTCGACGTCGCGCTCGATCTGGCCAAGTCCGGAACTCGGGAAGAAATTACGGTGTAAGTAAGATGATACCCAACACGAATCGCAGAAACTTTCTTGCTCTTGCCGCCGCTGCCGCTCCCGCCGCAGCCGCCGCTGCTGTACCTGCCAGGCTGGATCGTCTACCGGTACGGAAAGCCGGCAAAGTCGAAATTGTGTTCAAGTCTCCCGCGAGCAAGCCGAACGGGCTGCAGGCCACGCAACAAGGCCTCTGGATTATTGACCAGGGCCCGGGCAATCAGGCGCATCTTGTCGACTACAAAAGCGGCAAGGTGATCAAGGGATTCGAAACCGAGACCGAATCGTCGAGCGGGATCACCTACGACGGGGAGGCGCTGTGGATCGGTTCCACTTACAGTCGCGAGATCGTGAGGTGCAACGCCAACACCGGTAAGGCGATCGAACGCCACTTTACTCCCGGAGCGGGCGTGATCTATAAGATGACGGGCGACGCTCCCGCCAGATCCAGTCCGGTGCCGGAGCACATGCGGCAAGCCACCGCGCCCAGGCCCGCCAAGCCAGGCGCTCCGAAACGCGTGGGTGGATTTCAGATGGGGCAGGTAAGTTCAACCGCGCCGGGTACCGGCGCGCACGGCCAGGAATGGCGGGACGGTAAGCTGTGGTTCTGTGTGCCTCCCTCCCGCCATGTGTATCGCATCGATCCGAAAAGCTGGACCGTGGAGACGCAGTTCCCTACCGCCGGCAATCGTCCTCACGGAATCGGTTGGCAAGGGAAATACCTGTGGGTGACGGACTCCAACTTGAACGCCTTCTTCAAACACGATCCGGACACCGGTGCAATGATCGAAAAGATTCAACTCGCCGACAATGACCCGCTACCCCATGGCATGACCATTTGGGAAGGCTGGATGTGGTACTGCGATGACGTTGGCATCGTCTGCAAATTCAAACTTTAGTTCAGGCTCAATCGTCAATGAAAACGATGGATCGCCGCACATTCGCGGCAACGCTCGCTGCTGCCTCCTCTCCGTTTGCTCGCGCTGCTTCCGATCAGGCGCAGGGCTGGAACTACTACGGCGGTGACCAGGAGGCGACGCACTACTCGCCGCTGAACCAGATCACGGCTTCCAACGTGGGAAAACTCGAAGCCGCCTGGGTGCATCACAGCGCGGGTCCGAATTCGCGTTATCGCGGATCGGTGGAATGCACGCCATTGGTTGTGGATGGTGTGATGTACATCGTGGGCGCGGATCTGGTAATCCAGTCGCTCGACGCGGCCACGGGAAAGTTACTCTGGACGAACTCTCCGCTCGGCGCCTCCGGTGGCCGCCGCGCCTCGGGCGTTGCACGCGGATCCACCTATTGGACCGATGGCAGGCGAAAGCGCCTGTTCGTTCCGATCCAGAATCGGATATGGTGCCTGGACGCCACTACCGGGAAGGCGGTGGGATCGTTCGGCGAGGCTGGGGCGATCAACGTTGAAAAAGATGTGGACCGCGACATGGCCGGGTTATCGTTGTCGTCCACCACTCCCGGCGCCATCTGTGGCGATGTGTTGGTAATCGCCAGCCGCACCGAGGAGGGGCCACGGCCGGCCGCACCCGGACACATCCGCGGTTACGACATCCATACCGGCAAACGCCGCTGGATCTTTCACACGATTCCGCATCCGGGCGAATTCGGACACGACACGTGGTCGCCGGACTCGTGGAAGACCGCGGGCGGCGCAAATTGTTGGGGCGGCATGAGCGTCGACGAGAAGCGCAAGCTCGTTTTCGTGGCAACCGGCTCCCCCACGTTCGACTTTTATGGAGGCGACCGTGTGGGCGCCAGTTTGTTCGGCAACTGCGTGATCGCGCTTGAAGCGGAAACAGGCAAACGCGTCTGGCACTTCCAAACTGTGCATCACGACGTTTGGGACTACGACATCCCGTGCCAGCCCACGCTTGTCACCATCAGACACAACGGCCGCGCGGTCGACGTGGTGGCGCAGGTCTCGAAAACCGGTTGGGTGTACCTGCTCGATCGAACAACGGGAAAGCCCATCTACCCGATCGAGGAAAGGCGGGTGCCGCAATCCACCATCCCCGGAGAGAAGACATACCCGACGCAGCCGTTTCCCGCCGCGCCGCCGCCGTTTTCGCGCCAGGGCAGCTCGCGCGAGGACCTTACTAACATCTCTCCCGAGGCGCGTAAGTATGTTCTTGAGCAGACGAAAGATTTTGAGTTCGGGCCGATCTTCACGCCTCCCGGCCGGAAGGAACTGATCGTGATGCCCGGCTTCCACGGCGGAGCCCTTTGGGGTGGCGCGAGCTTCGATCCGGACGCCGGGCTGTTGTACGTGAATCACAACGAAATTCCGTGGAGCACCTCGCTCCAGGAAGCGCCCGAAAGCGCCGGCTATCGTTACAACTTCAGCGGCTATCATCGCAATGTGGATGCCGAAGGATATCCGATTATCCGGCCGCCCTGGGGACAGATCTCGGCCATTGATTTGAACAACGCCAGGATTGCATGGCAGATTCCGCACGGCGAATTCAAGAAGTTATCCGCGCGCGGAGTGCCGCGCACCGGAACTTACATTCGCGGAGGCAACATCGCGACCAAGGGCGGCGTTGTTTTTGCCGGCGGCACGCTGGACAGCGCCTTTCGCGCTTACGATTCGAGGAACGGCAAGGTGCTGTGGGAGACCGATCTCGGCGGCGGCGCGTTTGCCACTCCGTGTACTTACATGGCAGGCGGACGGCAGTTTGTTGCCGTTCCGGTTAGCGATGATCTGAACCCGGAAGAACCAGCCGAACCAGGTCCATATAAAATGGGTGATTTCGTCGCGTTTGCGCTGCCCAAGGGATGAGCCGGGGGATGACTCGCGTGGCGGCAGTACTTCTGAGCGTGAGCGCCCTTTGGCCGCAAGCGGTAGCGCCTCCCGCAAAACCATTCACGCCAAAACCGCCTCCGGCGCAGCCGCTGCCATTCAGCCACATAACGCACGCAGCGGCGTCGATCGGCTGCACCGATTGCCACTCCATCAAGCCTCCTGGAGACCATGCAGGCATTCCCGCCGAAACGGTTTGCATGGGGTGCCATGCATCGATCAAGAAAGATAGCGCCGCGATACAGAAGCTCGCGGGTTTCGCCCGTGACAAAAAACGCGTGCCGTGGGTGCGCGTGTACAGGCTCCCCAAGACGGTCTATTTCTCACACGAAATTCACTACAAGCAGGCTAAGATCGATTGCTCCGTGTGCCACGGACCAGTGGCCCAGCGTGAGGCAATCGGGCAGGAGAAGTCTATCTTTATGTCCGAGTGCATGGCCTGCCACGACAAGTACAAAGCCTCGAATCAGTGCGACCTGTGTCACGACTCGCACTGAGTTCCTAAGCTATTTCCAGTCCCGTGAGGCTTGCCGTGCTGCTGGCGAACGCGTCTGCCTCGACACCAAGGCGCTGCAACATCGCCACGAAGAGATTGCAAAGTGGAGTGTTGTTGTCGCGCCGGAAAACCAAGTGCCGGCCGTGATGGAATCCACCGCCGGCGAGCAGAATCGGCAAATTCGTATTGTCGTGGATGTTCGCATCGCCCATG
>JBGSME010000284.1:0-7911 GCA_041740335.1 Bryobacteraceae bacterium
CTTCGCGCGCCGGCGCGCCCCTCTCCAGCCGGAACGGGCCGCCCTCCACCGCGCCCTCTTCCCGGCGCAACTCCCGGTACGTCCACTGCATCGTCGTTCCGTCGCTCCGCGCCATCGTCAATGACCCCGTCGCGAACATCACCCGCACGGGTTCGCGATCAGCCGTGCGCCCGTCGTAGTAGTAAGCTTCCCAACCTTCTTGTGGAAACGGCATTCCTTGCGTCTACAGCCCCAAGCTGATATCCAGCCCGCCGGAATCCATCAGGTCGCCCAGCGCCTCGCCCGTCGCTGACGCCTCCGCCAGGCTCTGGTGCACCTGGTCGAGCGGCAGAGCCCCCGCTAGCGTCAGCTTGCCGAACAGATACCGCAGCACCATCGTCTGCGCCCACGGATATCCGATCCCAAGCGTGAATATCGTCAGCACGTAGGTTCCCAGAAAGAGTCCGAAAAACTCTGCCAATTTTAGGTTTAAATGAAATCGCGCGCCCAGAATCGTCGTGTGGCTGAAGAAGTAATTCGCTTGCTTGATCTGGTACCAGTAGAGGCTCATGGTCAACGTCGGAAGCGCCAGCAGCAGCGCGATCGCATACGGCTTGAACAAGTCGCTCCCCTCTCCGTCAAAGTCGAAACTGGCGTCCCCGAATCGAGCGTTCGAAACCAGGAACTTGTGGATCTTCGTCGCAAACCAAGGCGTATACAGCGTCAGCGTCACAATCGACAACAACGCCCCGCCCAGGAAAAGCCAGAAGAACTCGCCCAAGCGCCCCCGGAAGCTGAACCGTATCTCCCGCCACGATGTCCGGCTCAGCCGGTACCGCCATGCCCCGATCGTCGCCAGCGGCGTCAATATGAGGCTCACCACGATGAAGATGCCCACCGCGATGTTGCCGCCCCGGCTCTCTCCGAATGCCCAAATACACAGAGCGAATTGACCGAACAGAATCCCCAGGATCACCGCGGCCACCACAAACCCCCGCAGCAGTTCCCCTCCCGTCCCGTGGTAGCGAAACCGGTCACCCATGAATTCCAGTGACCCCGCGATATACCGCCGCGCCTTTGCACGCCCCCAGAACGAATAGATTCCCAACGTCAATATCGACAGGAGAAACGTCACCAGATAGATTTTCAGCAGCGGGCCCCCCGTGCCGAGATACGCAAATTCCCGCTTCGCGGAATCCGGCTCGCAGCGAGGGCACGGCGACCCCATTGCTTTCAACGTGTTGCCACAACGAGTGCAGAACGCCATGGGGCGATTGTAATACGCCAATCACCAAAGGTTCCCACCCGAAAATCCTCCCCGCCGTTTGACACCCCACCGCCCAGGCCAGTATAGTCAAAGGTTAAAGCATGCCATCATCTCCTCTTGAGGCGTACTTCCCACTGCTGGTCCAAGCGCTGTTGGGACTCGTAATCGCCGTCGTGTTGGTCTCGCTCTCCTACATCCTCGGCCATCGCGTCAAGGATAAGATCAAGGACTCTCCGTACGAAAGCGGCATGACGCCCATTGGCAACGCTCGCGAGCGTATCAGCGTCAAGTTCTACCTCGTCGCCATGCTCTTCATTCTCTTCGATATCGAGGCCGTCTTCCTCTATCCCTGGGTGGTCGTCTATCGTGAATTGAAGATGGTGGCCTTCGTCGAAATGTTCATCTTCGTCGCGCTCATCCTCTCCGGCTTCTTCTACATTTGGAAGAAGGGTGTTCTTGACTGGTCCAAGCCTACCGTCAGGACCCAGACAAAATAAGGCAGAGAATATTTGATGCTATCGGAACACCTCAAAGACATGCGTGTGGTTCAGGCCCTCGAACAATCCGCCCCCGGAGCCGTCCTCTCAGGCGTCGATCGCCTCGGCGAAATCACCTTGGATATCGACCCCACCCGCATTCTCGAAGTCTGCCGCTTCCTCAAATCCGATCAGTTCGTCCGCCTCGCCTCCGTCACCTGCGTCGACTGGTATCCCATGGAACCACGCTTTGAGATCGTCTACCATCTTCATTCGATCTCCCGCAACGAACGGTTACGCATCTCGGCCCGCCTCAATTCCGGCTCCCTCCAAATTGATTCCGTCTTTCCCGTTTGGCGCGCCGCCGACTGGTATGAACGCGAGGTCTTTGACCTGTTCGGCATCAGCTTCCGCAATCATCCCAACATGATCCGCATCCTCATGCCGGAAGACTGGGAAGGCCACCCGCTCCGCAAGGATTACCCCGTCCACGGCCACAAGTACAGCTATCAGGACGAATAAGACATCTGCCATGAGCGACACCGCCACTCCCGCCGTCGACAAACCCAACGCCGCCGCTTCATCCGGCAAGCGCACGATGACCCTCAACATGGGTCCGCAGCACCCGTCCACTCACGGCGTGCTTCGCGTCGTGCTCGAACTCGATGGCGAGACCATTCTCAAGGCCGACGCCGACATCGGCTACCTCCACACCGGTATCGAAAAACAGTGCGAGGTTCGAACCTGGCAGCAGGTCGTCCCTCTTACCGATCGCGTCGACTACCTCGCCAATCTCTCGAACAACCTCTGCTACTGCCTCGCTGTCGAAAAGCTCCTCCAACTGGAAATTCCCGCGAAGGCCCAGTGGATGCGCGTCATGCTCACCGAGGTCACACGCATCAATAGTCACCTCGTCTGGCTCGGCACCCACGCCCTCGACATCGGCGCAATGTCGATGTTCATGTACTGCTTCCGCGAGCGCGAAGAAATCCTCCGCCTCTTTGAGCTCTTCTCCGGCCAGCGCATGATGACCAGCTATTTCCGCGTCGGCGGGCTCGCTCTCGAACCCCCGCGCGGTTGGCGTCAAGCCATGGAGCGTTTCTCCAAGTTGATGCCCGAGCGCATCGACGAATACGAGAACCTTCTCACCAACAACCCCATCTGGACCATCCGCACCAAAGGCGTCGGCTACATGCATCTCGACGACCTCCTCGACGTTGGTGTCACCGGCCCCATGATTCGCGCCGCCGGCGTCCCCTGGGATATTCGTAAAAGCGAACCATACTCCAGCTACGAAAAATTCGACTTCCAGGTTCCCACCAGAACCGAAAGCGACGTCTACGCCCGATACCAGGTCCGCATCCAGGAGATGCGCGAAAGCTGCAAGATCGTCCGCCAGGCCATCGACGGGATGCCCGAAGGTCCGTTCCAGGCCGACGCATCGCATGTGGTTCTCCCCGAACGCGAAAAGATGAAGACGCAAATGGAAGCGCTCATCTACCACTTTAAAATCGTCACCGAAGGCTTCGCCGTCCCCGCCGGCCAGGCCTACCAGGCCATCGAGTCCCCCCGCGGCGAACTCGGCTACTACGTCGTCAGCGACGGTACCAACAAACCCTATCGCGTCCACATGCGGACCCCAAGCTTCGGCAACCTCATGTCCATCGCGCCGATGCTCGAAAATAGACTCCTCGCCGATTCCATCGCTTCCCTCGGCAGCATGGACTTTGTCCTCGGAGATACGGACCGATGACCTTCTCACCCCAACTCGAGGCCCGCCTCGCCAAGCTCGTCCAGAACTATCCGCCCGGAAGGCTCAAAGGCGCGCTCATCCCCATGCTCATGTATTGCCAGGATGAGATCGGCGTCGTCACTCGCGAACTCACCGAAGAGGTTGCGCGCCGTTGTGGCGTTTCCACTCTTGAGGTGGACGAAGTCGTCGGCTTCTACACGATGCTCCGCGACAAGCCGATGGGCAAGACGCATCTCCAGATCTGCACCAACGTCAGTTGCATGCTCTGGGGCGGGGAAGAGCTCTGGAACCGCGCCTGCGAAAAGCTCGGCATCGGCCACAATCAGGTCACCGCCGATGGCTCCGTCTCGCTCGAGGAGGTCGAGTGCATCGGCGCCTGCTCCTGGGCTCCCGCGATCCAGACCAATTACGACTTTCACCACCACGTCACCGCCGATCGCCTGGACCAGATCATCGACAGCTTGAGAAAGAAACAATAAGCTACATGGAACCGCTGCTTCACCCCGATCCGCACCCCGCCGAAACGGTCCTTTTGAGCAAGCGATTCCGGCTGCCGAATTCGCGATCGATCGATACCTCTCTCGCCAACGGCGGCTACAAGTCATTTCGGAAAGCTCTCGAGATGACGCCGGACCAGATCGTCGACGAACTCAAAGCCTCCAATCTCCGAGGCCGCGGCGGCGCCGGTTTCCCCGTCGGTATGAAGTGGGGCTTCGTTCCCCGCACCGGCGCGAAACCCCGATACATCGTCGTCAACGCCGACGAGTCCGAGCCCGGCACCTGCAAGGATCGCGTCATCATTCAGTACGATCCGCACCGCCTCATCGAAGGCTGCCTCATTGCCGCCCGCGTCATCGATTCGCGCCGCGGCTGGATCTACATCCGCGGCGAATACCGCTATCTCATCGATCTGATGGATCAGGCCCTCGACGAAGCTTACGCCAAGGGATGGCTCGGCAAGAATATCCAAGGCACAGGCTTCGACTTTGACCTTTCCACGCACTCCGGCGCCGGCGCTTACGAGTGCGGCGAAGAGTCGGCGCTGCTTGAGTCGCTCGAAGGCAAACGCGGGAACCCTCGCATCAAGCCGCCCTTCCCGGCCACTTCCGGCGCGTTCCAGTGCCCGACCATTCTCAACAACGTCGAAAGCTACGCCGCCGTCCCGGACATCATTGAGATGGGTGGCGCAAACTACGCCGCGCTCGGCGTTCCCAAAGCCGGCGGCACCAAACTTACCTGCCTCACCGGTCACGTCAACCGGCCCGGCGTCTATGAACTCACCCTCGGTTTCCCGGTCCGCAAAATGATCGAGGAAGTCGGCGGCGGGATGCGCAACGGCAAAAAGATGAAGGCGTTCATTCCCGGCGGTTCGTCCTGCCCCGTCCTCACCGGCGACGAAGCCTGGGACGCCACCATGGATTACGACGCCATGGCCAAACTCAAAACCATGCTCGGTTCCGGCGGCGTCGTCATTATTGACGAAACGACGGACATGGTTAAGTTGGCGCTCCGCATCATGCGGTTCTACAAACACGAAAGCTGCGGCTGGTGCATCCCCTGCCGCGAGGGTACTCTCTGGCTCACCAAACTTCTTACCCGTCTCGACGAGGGCGCCGCCAACACCCACGACATCGATATGGTCGGTGAACTCGCCGAAAACATGCTGGGCCGCACCTTCTGCGCTTTGGGCGATGCTGCCGCCCTCCCTACCATTTCTATCGTGAAGAAATTCCGCCACGAGTTTGAAGCCAAGATCGCTTCCTCCAGCGTCTCCATGGCGGGCGCCGGTCTGGTGCGGATTCATTCCTAATGGGCACCGACACCGAAAGGCAACATCATGGCTGATCCGGTCACACTCACCATCGACGGGCAGGCGATCCAGGCGCTGCCCGGTACGCTCGTAATCGATGCCGCCAAACGCGCCGGTATCAATGTTCCGTCGTTCTGCTACTACGAAGGGCTTTCACTCCAGGCCGCCTGCCGCATGTGCCTCGTCGAAGTGGAGAAAATGCCCAAGCTTCAGGCAAGCTGCACGCTCACCGTCTCGGAAGGCATGGTCGTCAAAACCGATTCCCCGCAGGTCGGCGCCGCGCGCAAGCAGATGCTTGAGTTTCTCCTCACCAATCACCCCCTCGATTGTCCCGTGTGCGATAAGGGCGGTGAGTGCGAACTGCAGGACATGGTCTTCCGCTACGGAGCGGGCGAAAGCCGCTACACCGAGATCAAACACCACGTCGACGAAAAGCAGTGGTCCCCGGTGGTGTTCTACGACGCGCCGCGCTGTATCCTTTGCTACCGCTGCGTCCGCGTCTGCGATGAGGGGCTCGGCGTAAAGGCGCTCGGTGTCACCAATCGCGGCGCGTACTCGGAAATCGTTCCAAACCTCGGCGATCATCTCAATTGCGACGAGTGCGGCGCCTGCATCGACATCTGTCCGGTCGGCGCGCTCACCAGCGGCACCTACCGTTATCAAACGCGACCCTGGGAAATGGAACACGTCGGCACCGCATGCACCCATTGCGCCGACGGCTGCAAGACCACGCTTAGCGTCCGCAACAACGAAATCATCCGCGGCAATAATCGCGACCAGTCCGGCATCAACGGCGATTTCCTTTGCATCAAGGGCCGTTACGCGTTTGACTTCCTCAATCACGAGGATCGTCTTCAGTCTCCGCTCATTCGCAAGAACGGCAATCTCGTCGAAGCGTCCTGGTCCGAGGCCATCAAGAAGGTGGCCCAGCGACTCAACGAAGTCCGCTCCGCCGGTGGTATGATCGGCGTCGTCGGATCCAATCAATCGACCAACGAAGAAAACTACTACCTCCAGAGGTTCGCCCGCGTTGGTCTTGGAACCCCGCACATCGATCATCAGCGCACCGGTGATGTCGCTTCACTGGTCGACGCCTTGAGCGGTACATCCGCCGGCCTTGCCACAACGCAGGACGTCTACGAATCCGATGCCGTCCTCATCATCGGCGCGGACCTTTCCCAGCAGCATCCGTTCCTCGCCTGGCAGGTCCGTGCCAACTCGCGCCATCATCAGGCAGCGGTCTTCACCGTCACCCCAGGGCCTGTTCGGGAAGACGACATCGCCGCATCAAAGCTCCGTTATTCCGGCAATGATCCCTGGCCTCAACTCGAGCAAATCGCCGCCGATCTCAAGACGCGCAAGCGTCTTATCGTCATCTTCGGCGACGTGATCAAAGGGGCCGATGTCCGGCGCCTGGTTGAGTTCGGTGTCTCGCTCGGCATCCCCGTTCAGTTCATTTGCCTGGTCGATTACGCCAATTCGCGCGGCGCCATCGACATGGGCCTTCATCCCGAACTCGGCCCTGGTTTCACGCCAGCTCCGGAAAAGGGCTTGTCGCTTGACGCCATCCTCGCCGCTCCCGATCTCGCCGCCCTTTGGGTGGTGGGTGCTGATCCGCTTGGCCGCGCCCCTCTCGCTCCCGGCGCGTTCCTTGTTGTGCAGGATCTCTTCCTCACCGAAACTGCCCGCCGCGCCGACGTGGTGCTTCCGTCGGCGTCGCTGTATGAAAAGCATGGCACCGTCACCAATGGTACCGGCGAAGTCCAGCGGTTGAAGAAGGCCATCGGCGTAATGGGCGCCAAGTCCGATCTCGAAATCTTCGCGTTGCTCGCGCGCACCATGGGCATCAATGCCGGCGCCAACCATCACGAAAAACTCTTTGAAGAGATCCGCGCCAGAGTGCACGGCTATAATGTTCCTTTGCCAGTCATCGCAACGGGCGGAGCCGCTTCCACCGCGCCGGTTAACGGACGCGTGAATATCGAGTCGCGTCCTGATCTCATCCGCTCCTTCGGCGAGACCTTGTTTACTTCAGGGTCCCTCGGCCGTTATTCGAAAACGCTGGCTTCGGTTCTGGAAGCACCCGGGCAACTGTACCAAAGCAAATGAATTTCTACCTGCTAAGTCTCATCAAGACGGGCTTGGTCGCCTTCGTCTTTCTTACCGCTCTTGCCTACATCCAGCTAGTCGAGCGGAAAGTGATCGCACACGTCCAGGCTCGCGTCGGCCCCAATCGCGTCGGCCCCTTCGGATTCTGGCAGCCCCTCGTTGACACCATCAAGCTGATCACCAAGGAAGACATGCTCCCCTCGCATGTCAATAAGTTCTTCTATCTCTTGGCTCCCGTCTTATCCGTCGCCACTGCCCTCGTTGGAATTGCGGTCATCCCCTTCGGGCCTGAAATCGAAGTCTTCGGTGTTACGACGCGCATGGAGTTGACTGACCTCAATATCAGTGTCCTGGTTCTCCTCGCCGCCTCCGGGCTCGGCGTCTATGGGATCGCCCTCGCCGGATGGTCCTCCAACAACAAATACGCACTCCTCGGCGGACTTCGCGCGTCCGCCCAGATGATCAGTTACGAACTTCCTCTTGCCCTTGCGATCGCCGCGCCGCTTCTCATCTACAA
>JBGSME010000285.1:0-5787 GCA_041740335.1 Bryobacteraceae bacterium
CGAGAGCTTCGCCTTATGGACGCGGAAGGCGCGTCCTTCGTGATAGATGAGGCTGCGGGGACCGAACTCGGCGATGGCAAGAAAGCGGGCACGCTGAAGATAGGCTGCCTTCGGTCCGCCCGCGCCAAGGGCGGGCACGTATGCGTAGATCGGGAGACGCGGGAAGTTGTAACCGGGGAGAAAGCCTTCGGTGGCGAGGTACCGGTAGGTGTAGAAGTCCGATCCGCCGGAGGATCTGCCTTTTTCCAACAAAGCAAGCTGTTCGTTAGCTTGCGCCTGCGCCAGCTTGGCTTCCTTGCGTTCGGGCGCGCTGAGGCCATGCATCTCTGACTTGCGGTTGGCTTCCATCAGTTGGGCGTGAGCACTGAGGTAAAGCTGACGCCACCGCTCGAAGGCCTCCGAAAATTGCTTTAACGCGTTCCCGCTGACGCTGCTTACGAACTCTTCCCGGTTTGACGCCCAAGGAGCGTTCGAAGACTGTATCTCGGCCCTCACGCTGTCGAGCACCCGCAGCATGGCGACCCTGGCCCGCCGGTCCAAATCACCGTCCGCAAGGTTCGTTTGGATCTCCTTTCTTATGGGGAGCTTATCCCCGGCGAGGTCGAGCACGTGGGGGATATCGTCTTCGAGATTCTGACCGGACTCCGCAAGCCAGACCGCGTGAAGGTGAGATTCGATCAAGTCGCGGTTGGCTAGTTCCAAGGCTGGCGGGCGGACGATTCCACTCACCATTTCCTTCGGCTTCGAGAAGTAGTGTTGGTCATGCGGACTCTGCGCAGCGCAGTAGGTGATCACGAGGGCGGCCTGACCGGAACGGCCCGCGCGGCCGGAGCGCTGCGCATAGTTTGCCGGTGTTGGGGGAACGTTGCGAAGATACACGGCGTTGAGGGCCGATATATCAACCCCCAATTCCATCGTCGGAGAGCAGAAAAGCGCTGGAAGGAAAACGCCCGGCTCTCCCTCTTCGCGCAGACGGTCCTTGTATTGCTTGAGCTTTTCTTGATCCTCCTGTCCCCAGCGGAAACGCCATTCCCGCCATTCTCGGCGGTCCTGCTCCACCTGGGCGGTGTGCTCTCGACCTTCCAAACCGAACAAGCCCTCGCCACCCTCTTCGAGGGCCCGTGCGAGGGTCTCGTAAAGGTTCACGAAATAGGTGTTGGCCGACTTTCCGTCACCTCGACCGTGACCGGCGACCAGACGGATTGCATTCGCTTCGAGCCGCCAACCCTCGGTATCGAACGTGGTAGATATGCGCCGCACCAACTGATAACGCTCGGCGATTTCGAGCAGGGAGCGCAACGCGGCCACGTAGGCTTGGGCGGAAAGGCGACTACCCCAGATCTCAGCGCGGTTGAGTTGCTTGGCAAGCCGGCTTCGAGGCCCACCTCTGACAATGAGCGGTTCGCCTCTTAGGCTGACATCTTCCCGCCGTGGCGCCTCGATCATCAACGCGGAGGCAATGCGGAGGTCTTCCTGCTGAGCGATGGACCAGGGGTGCCGGAGTGTTTGCCGCGCTGCGGTCGCCACCATGTCAACAGTGCCCGGATCAAGGGAGTCCGCCGTAACAGCCAATCCTCGTCGTAGTTCGTTCAGGAGCGCTAGTAGCGCCTGTTTTCGATTCTCCGGCGGCAGTCGCTGTAGGTCCGGAGAAGCGCTCGCGAACGCCTGGGCGTCCGCCGCAAGCTCCTCTAACCCCAGGTACTCAGCCTGCACCAAGCCAAGTTCCTCCAGGCTCGGATTCGTGAACCGCCAGCCGCGCCTTTGATCGGCCCAGACGCGGTGCGCAAGGACGCGGGCGAGTGTCCTTTCCGCCTCTATCAGACCAACTCCAATGGCGTCTGAGCGAAGCAGCCACTCAGAGCGTCGAGGCCTATTCGCCGCAGTGAACCCCAGCTTTGCCTGAACGCGCCGACCGAATTCCTCGTCTCCGAGACCATCCTTACCCGCCGCCCGGACTGCGGCCAAGGTCGCGGCGCGGAACAAGGAGACGAAGAGAAAATCGTTGAAGTGCCCAGCCTGAAGTGCCGCGTCCTGTCGATTGTCTGTGAAACCCAGGAGTTTTCGCTTTTCAGCTTCAATGCCACTGGTGGGTTGGTTCATCCAACGAAGGGTGCTGGACACAAGCAGCGTTGTGGCGGAACTCCGGCCCTCGGCGGAAAGCCCAGCGAGTTTGTTGATCTCGCGAGCCTGCCCCGGAGGCTGATCTTTGCAGTTTGGACAGAACTTGAACTTGCCCGAGATAAACAGAGAACTCTTTCCTGCCGCTTCCACCACGCCCGCCGCAGTAACGGTTACGCGCCCGGGCGCATGCCCTTTGCGGTCCGACTTCAGCCGTCGAATTCCTCCCGGGCCGATTTCGGTCCACTCCTCGGGGAAGTCGTCTGCATCGCCAGAAAACGTGTAGTCTGGATCCGATTCCGGCTCCGGCATGAGATAGCCGGCCTCCTCGTCAGAATTGCCGTCGTCGATTGGGGTTTCATCGATGGCGCGCGGTAGTACGATGCGTTGACCATCTTTGTGGACAACGATGACAGGATGGAACTCCTGCCCGCAGGTCCGGCAGAAAAAAGTCGGATACAGTCGAGAGTCAGGATCAGCGGGGTCGAACCGTTGACCTTCGAGGGTAACCCTCCGATCGAGGGTTCCCTTCAGTGTTGCGTAGACGAAGCCCGCTCCAGAAATGAACCGATGCAACTTGAAGGCGAGAAAAGCCCGGCTCCCACTGCCGCCCCGCTCCTGTCCTGCCTTGCTCATGAAAATCAACATCTCTTGCAGGCGTAGTCGGCATAGCTCCGCGTCTCGACCTGAGTCCTCAGCCAAGCGTGCTGCTGCGTCGCGAATGGTGGTAGGTTCTCTCCGGGCTAGCCGTTTACCGTCCAGCAGACCGATTTGTAACTCGATCCAGATCGCCAGGGGGTGTTTTCGTAGTCCGTCGTCGTCAAGTGAAGTTGGGACGCCGGCGTCCAAGGCCGCTGCCAAATGGCTCCGCGAGACAAGGGTCGGCTCAGTGGCTCTCTCGAGGCTTTCGTCGATCACAGCGTCCGGAGTGACTTTGACCCCGAACAGCCGTGTCGCCACCGAAGCTACCGCCGCGGCCCGAGTTCCGTCCTCCCCCTTGTTGGCCATTGTCGCCGAGGTTCCAATGCAGATGGGATGCTTCTCCTGGCAGAGGCGGTCTCGAACACGCCGTACCAGCATTGCGACGTCGGCGCCCTGCCGGTCGCGATAGGTATGGAGTTCGTCGAGCACGAGAAAGTCGAGCCCCTCGGCATTTCGTATCACCGTTTGATCCCGTTCGTTCTGCCGCGTCATCAGCAGTTCCAGCATCATGAAGTTCGTAAGCAGGATGTCGGGCCTGGCCTTCTTGATCAGTTCACGTTCTTCGCTGCTCTCCTGACCCGTGTATCGCGCGAAGGTGGGCCGGAGAGCCTCCGGGAGTTCTGACTGGTCAACAAACTTTTGAAGCTCTTGGATTTGGCTGTTCGCCAGGGCATTCATGGGGTAGACAATGATCGCTCGGGTCCGAGGCTGTTCGCCCTCCGCGCGAGCGCGTACGGCAGCGTCGATGATCGGGATGAAGAAGCAGAGCGACTTACCGGAACCGGTCCCGGTGGTCACGACGAAACTGCAGCCGGAAGTTGCTTTCGCCACCGCCTGGGCCTGATGAAGGTAAAGGGTGATGGGCTTGCCTCCGACGCGGAAGATGCGGGCGGTGTGCGGATGCAGAGAACCTTCCGCGACCAGAGCGTCGACAGTCTTGGATTGTTCGTAGTGAGGGTTGATACTGATCAGCGGTTCCGGCCAGAACCGGCCAGTTCTGTAGATTTCGTCGACCTTCGTGCGGATATCGTCGGCGCGAATCTGTGTGAATGATCTGGCGAACCGCTCGTAATCCTGAATGATTGCATTGTCCAGATCAAAAACGTTCACGTTCCCTCCAACAGTTCTTTCCGTGCGCGCCGGATAGATAGCACCCGGCGAGACGGGACGCCGTTCGGCGACAGGCCGTTCTGTCAAATGATCTCACTTAAGTGGCTTCATTCGTAGAGATTAGCACTGCGGCGCGCCAGATCTCGGAGGAGGTGGAGGGTTCTCCCGTCTGGGCCGAACCACAGCATGGGCACTATCTGAGCCACTATCTGCTTGAAAATCGTGACAGGCGAGTCGACTACTCGATCCGCACGGTGTGTGTTTCCCAGTCCACAACCATCTGATGCCGAAGTCGCAATTCGTATGGACCAGGAGCGAGGCGGGCTGTGAGAATGCTGACCTTGAGGAGTTCGGCACCGCTGATCCTGTGGGCTTCGCCGACTACCGACCCGAGGCGTTGTGAATTGCTCCTGATCTCGACCACGTATGCCCCCTCCTCACTACCGACCGGCAAGTAAATCGTCAGATTCACCCGACCCCGAGGCAGCGTTCCGACCACCCGCCTCTCCGCCCCCCCACCCCGCATATTCGGCGCCCGGCGCAAGTCCAGCGTCACATCCGCGACCAACTCCGCCGGCTCCGGACCCCACCCCCGATACCCGAACCACCCCGCCGCCAGCATCAGAATCCCGAGAGCCGCCCCGCCAGCCGCACGCCGACCCCGCGTCCGGCCCCGAATCTCCCGATACTCCGACCAGCAAGGCGAGCAATGCGTTATATGCGAATAGTGCGCCTTCGCCTCCGCCCGATCCATCCGTCCCCGAGCAATCGCCTCCAGCACCTCGCGACCCGGACAGTCGACCCGCTCCGGATTCGGATACGCCGTCGCCGCTTCCTCGCGCACAGCCGCGAGCACCTCCGACTCGTCAAACTCGAAGAGATCGTCCTCGGGCTCCGGGTCCGGCTTACGCATCCTTCCTCCGTTTCCCCCGCGACTCCATCAGCCGTTTGCTCGCCTCATTCAACCCCCGATGAAACCGGCACTTCACCTGGTTCACCGTCAGCCCGCGATCCCGGGCAATCTCCTCCCACGACGAGTCCATCATCCGCTCCTCCAAAATCGCCTTCACCTCGGGACTCGCCCGCCGAAACGCCTGCCGAATGAAGATGCGCTCCTCCAACCGCCGCGCCGAGTCGTCCAAGCCACATCGCCAACGCCACTCGAGTTCCTGCCCCAACCCCACGCACAGAATCCGTTTCTCGCGCCGAGCCTCGTAGCGCAACTGTCGGCGAAACGACTGGATGAAGTAGCCCGTCAGACACCGGCCCACCTGCGGATTCTCCGCCAGCGCAGCCGACACCGCACCCGCGACAACGTCGACGATATCGGCCACGCGAAGCGGATCGATCAACAACCGCCGCGCATCCGCGACGCAGTACGGCCACTGCTCGCGAGCAACCATCTCGACCTCGGCACATACGCCCTGTTCATCGGTCCCCGTCGGCAAAAGGCAAAACAGAGGAACCGCTTCGGAGCCGCGCATCGCTTCTCCTCCGCAACATCGTTTCACTCCGCATCCGACTACCGGATACGATTTCCTCCTTACACCCTCAAGGATTCAGCAACCGAAAACGTTCGCTGAATGACGAAAAATATTTCGCACTACAACCCACGGACCACCTCCACGGCCCGCGCCAACTGCGGATCTGCCCCACCGTTGTCGGATGCGTCAACAGCGCAATCCGGCGCGACGCCGACGTTCTCCAGTTGTTCGCCGCCCCACGTGAACCAAGCCCGCGCCGGCACGCGCACAAAGTACCCATGGCCTACCTTGTAAGTGCTGCAACAGATCAGCCGCCCCGCCGTCCGCGCGCCGACAATCGGTGCCAATCCCCGCTCACGCGCAAACGCCGCGA
>JBGSME010000286.1:0-5878 GCA_041740335.1 Bryobacteraceae bacterium
CGCCTGCGCCATCGGCTGACCCGCTCACGTTGATCCGGCGCGCGAGCCTCCTTCTAACCGGACTGCCACCCGCTGCCACCGATATCGCCGCGTTCACCGCCGACACTGCGGAAGGCGCTTTCGAGCGCGCTGTTGATCGCCTTCTCGCCTCCCCGCACTTTGGCGAACATTGGGCGCGGCATTGGATGGATGTGGTCCGCTATGGCGAGACGCGCGGCTACGAATGGAACTACGAAATCGTCGGCGCTTGGCGTTATCGCGATTATCTGATTCGCGCCTTCAACAGCGATGTACCTTATGACCAATTCGTCCGCGAACACATTGCCGGAGATCTGCTCGCGAAGCCGCGCATCAACCCCGGCGACGGCGTGAACGAATCGATCATCGGGCCCTCCTTTTTCCGCCTCGGCGAGGCCGGCCATGACGATTGCGTCCAGTTCCGTGAGATCTCGCTCGATGTCGTCGACAATCAGATCGATACGCTGGGCAAAGCTTTTCAGGGACTCACGCTGGCGTGCGCGCGCTGCCACGATCACAAGCTCGATCCGATTCCCACGCGCGACTACTACGGTCTGTTCGGGGTTCTGAATAGCTCGCGCGCCATGACGCACACCATCGATTTGCCCCCCAGGCTGGCGCGGGAGCGGGATTCGCTCGCCGGCGCGAAGAACGCAATTCGATTCGAGCTGGTCCGCCTATGGAAGGACCAATTACCTAGGCTTCGCCCCTCTGCCAAGAAGGCCCAGTTCCACGATCCGCTCTTTCCGTGGCTCGCCATGCGCGGCATACAGCGGGAGCGATTCGCCGAAGTATGGGCATCGCTGGCGGCACGCTATCGCGAGGAAGCCGAAACTCGCGCGACGTTCAACCGTGAATCGTTCACACCCTACACCGGGTGGCGCGATTGGTTTCAGGACGGCTTGGGCCTGAGCGCGGCCTCTGCCGGCAGCTTCACCGTGGCCACGGAGGGCGGCGATGCGCTCACGGCGATCGTTCCCGAGGGGCTACATACCAACTTACTCAGTGACCGTTGGAACGGCGCGCTTCGTTCGCCACGGCTGCCCAAAACTCACAAGTATCTGAGCGTGCGGCTGATGGGCGGCAGGCTGGCCGCGAGGCGCACCGTGCTCGACAATTGCGCAATCGGCGAAGGCTACCGCACGCTCGATAACGATTCGCCGCGCTGGTTCCGGCTTGACACTTACTCCAAGGAAAGGCTTCCCGCTTTCGCCGAAATCATCACCAAACGCGACAACCCTCGCATTCCGGATCGTCCCGGCGTTATCAAAGCCGATGCCGCGGAACTCGCTTCTCCGCATTCCTACTTCGGCGCTGTCTCCAGGCCCTTGCTCCACAACACGCCGGAGCTTCCGCGCGAAGAACTCAGCCACATGGCGCGGCTGTTCGATGGTACCCCGGTCACTTCGGAGGAGGACTTGAGGCTCCGGTATCGCGACGTGCTGCGCCACGCCATCGAGCAGTGGACAGGCGAACCTTCCGATGACGATGTCCGCTGGCTGGACGCTTTTCTGCGCGCGGGTCTGCTCGACAACCGCGCCGAGGCTTCCCCGCGGCTGCGCGCCTTGGTGCACCAATACCGCGAAATCGAAGCCGGTCTTCCAGAGCCTCGCGTCGTCGACGGCATCGGTGACGCAGGCTCCGGCTTCGACACGCCGATTCTCCGCACCGGCGATCCCCGTTTGCCCGGTGACACAGCGCCTAGGGGATTCCTGAGCCGCATCGGCGGCAAAACCGCGCCGTTCCGCACGCAGGGCAGTGGGCGCGGCGAACTCGCCGGGATCATCGCGAGCAAGGACAACACCCTCACGGCGCGAGTGATGGTGAATCGCGTGTGGCATCATCTTTTCGGCCGCGGCCTTGTTCCCACCGTGGATAACTTCGGCCAGGAAGGCGAAGTTCCTTCGCACCCCGAACTGCTCGACTATCTTGCCACCCGCTTCGTCGACGAGGGTTGGTCTGTGAAGAAACTGGCCCGCCTGCTTGTAACTTCGCAGGCATTCCGCCAATCGAGCACAGAGACCGCCGCCGGCCGCGAAGCGGATCCACAAAATACGCTGCTGCACCACTTCACGGCGCGGCGTCTACCCGCCGAGAGTCTACGCGACATAATCCTTGCCGCCTCGGGCCGGCTGGACCGCACGCTCTACGGACCCAGCATTCCGCCGCCGCGCAACGAGCCCCAGGATTACCGGCGGCTCTTCCAAGGGCCGCTCGATGGTAACGGACGACGCGGCATCTATACACAGATCACGCGCATGGAGGGCTCGCGATTCCTCGAGATCTTCGATTATCCGAATCCGATGGCGGCCCGCGGCGCCCGCGATATAACCAACGTTCCGGCGCAGGCGCTGGCAATGATGAATGACCCCTTCGTCTACGATCAGGCGCGAGTGTGGGCTGAACGGCTGCTGCTAGAGGACGAGCGGGGCGGCGCAGCGACGGCAGCCGAACGTGTGGATAGGATGTTCCGAACCGCGCTCGGGCGCCCGGCCACCGAAGCCGAGAGCACGCGCTTCGCCGGTCTAGCGGCGGAACTGGCGAGCCTCCATGGGGGTGGCACACGCGAAACGCTGCTCTCGAACGCAGCCGTCTGGCGGGATGTAGCGCACGCTATTTTCAACCTGAAGGAGTTTCTGTATGTCCGCTGAGTGGACGCGGCGGCAGGCGCTGCGGTTGGCTTCCAACGGCTTCGGCTGGGTGGCCGCGTCGTCTCTCATGGCCGCCGCCGGACCACACCACGAGGCGAAGGCCAAACGTGTGATCTTTCTATTCATGCCGGGCGGCGTGTCGCACATGGAGTCCTTCGATCCCAAACCGAAACTCGCCGAACTCGACGGGAAGGTCGCTAAACTCGATAACTATGTGTCCGGGCCGAACCGGAAATGGCTCCGGCCCCTCTGGGAGTTCCAGCGCCACGGCCAGTGCGGCGCGCCGGTATCTTCGCTTTTTCCGAACATCGCCAAGCACGCCGACAGCCTCGCCATCGTCCGTTCCATGAAGGCCGAGTTTCCTCTGCACGCCCGCGGGAACGTATTTCTCCATACCGGTAAGAACATTGGCGGATTCCCCAGTATCGGTTCGTGGATCACTTACGGCCTCGGGACCCTGAATAGTAACTTGCCCGGCTATGTGCTGCTGCGTGACGCCTACGTGCCACCCGGCGGCATCGAGAATTTTTCGAACGGTTTTCTGCCCGCGAGCCATCAGGCAACCCATATCCGCGACGAGGGCACGCCCGTCGATCATATTACGCCGCTCGACCGCAGCGTGCGAATACAGCGCGCCAAGCTTGACGCATTGCTCGCGCAGGATCGCGATTTTGCCGCGTCCACCGGCGGGCACGAAGGCGTGGAGTCAGCGATCGCGAATTACGAAATGGCGTACCGCATGCAGTCACTGGTGCCGGACGTATTGGATCTCGCCAAGGAGACCGAGACAACCCGCGGGATGTACGGGCTGGATGCCGAAGACAAGCCCAAGAGGCTCTACGGATTGCAATGCCTCCGCGCCCGGCGGCTGCTCGAGGCCGGTGTGCGTTTCGTTGAAGTGACGTGCCCGAACCTCGTGGGCCAGAACGGCACCTGGGATCAGCACAGCCATCTCAAGCGTGACCACGAGCACAACGCGCTTGTCACCGATCAGGCCGTGGCCGCGCTGCTCACCGATCTCAAACAACGCGGGATGTTAGATGACACGCTCGTTATCTGGGCCGGCGAGTTCGGGCGCACGCCGGACACCGGCAATGGAGACGGCCGCGATCATCATCCGTTCTGCTTCTCCATCTGGCTCGCCGGCGGCGGCGTCAAGGGAGGCGTTACTTACGGCGAGACCGACGAGTTGGGCGATCAGGTAACACGCGATCCGGTAACAATCCACGACCTCCATGCCACGATCCTGCACCTGGTCGGGCTGAACCATGAGCGGTTAACGTATCGTTATGGCGGGCGAGAGCAGCGCCTCACCGACGTGTTCGGGAATGTCGTCCACCGGATTCTCGCTTGATTCAGCGGAGCGCAAAGGCGACCAGCGCGCCTTGCGCCGAGATAGCCACGTACTGGGTGCCCTCCACCTCGTAACTAATGGGGCCGCTTACGATGGCCGCACCGGTGTTGTAGTGCCACAAGTACTTGCCTGTCGAGGAGTCCAACGCCACTAAGTTCCCGTCGTAACTGGCCGCGAACGCCACCCCGCCGGCGGTAGCCAGAACACCAGTCGCCGCGGAACCGGTCTGTAGAGGAAAATCCCACTTCGTGACACCGGTTAGGGCATCGAGCGCCCGCACGAATCCCGGCGTGCCCACCTTTGCGTCCACCTCCTGGCCTCCACCGGTGTAACCCTCTCCTGGCACCGGCGACTTGGTCACGGCGAAGTAGGTAGCGCATGCCTCGCGAACACTCACCAGCAGGAATCCGGTGGAGGGATCGTACGAAGGCGCTCCCCAATTCGCCGAGCCCGACGCGTCCGGACACACGTAATTCCCCTCCGCCGTCGGCGTGGTGTTGGGCAGCACGATCGGGCGGCCCTTGTCATCCAGCCCCTTGGCCCACGTCTGTTTCGCGAAGGCACGGCCTCCCAAGAACTCACCCGTTTCACGGTCAAGCACGTAATAGAAGGCGTTGCGCTGGGCCGACACAAGCAGCTTCCTCTTCTTGCCGCGGATCTCGCCCTCGATCAGCACCGGCGTCTCATTACCGTCCCAGTCATGAACGTCGTGGGGCGTGTATTGGAACCACCATTTCATTCGCCCGGTGGCTGCGTCGAGCGCGAGGACGCTGCACGAGTAGAGATTGTCCCCTTGGCGGACGCGGCCGTCGTAGTCCGGGCCCGGATTGCCAGTGGGCCAGAAAATCGTGTTCGTATCGGGATCGTAGGTACCGGTGGTCCAGGTCGGCGACCCGCCGTAGTCGGCTGACTTCTCCGGCACCCACGTTTTTCGATTAGGGTCGCCCGGCTGCGCGACCGTATAGACGCGCCATAACTTCTTTCCCGTCGAGGCGTCATAGGCGTCCACGAATCCAGTTAGAGCGCACTCGCCCGAAGTTACTCCCACGATGATCTTGCCATCGATTGCCAACGGCGCGTGCGTGATGGAAAATCCTTTCTTGTAGTCATCCACTTCGCGCTCCCAGATCACGTTGCCGGTCTTGGCGTCGAGCGCGACGAGTTGCATATCGAGCGTTGCCATGTACAAGCGGTCGCCAAGGATCGCAAAGCCGCGATTCGTCATGACAGTGCAATGGGATGCCACATCGGGCAACCGGCGCGTGTACTTCCAGACAGGCCGGCCGGTGCGTGCGTCAAGCGCGGCAGCGTTGTTGAGCGGACCGGTGACGAACATCAATCCGTCCACAACAAGCGGCGTGGTCTCGTTACGATCGCCGCCAAACTGGTATGTCCAGCGTGCAGCAAGTTGTTTCGCATTCGCTGGCGTGATCTGCTTCAAACCGGAGTTGTGCGTGCCGTCATACTTACCCCAATAGGTGAGCCAGTTCGCGGGTTCCCGGGCGGCTTGGGTAAGCCGCTGATAGGTTACGTTGAAATCCGCGGAAGGTTTCCACTCGGGCGCCGGTTCGGCGCCGGCGTCGGTTTTGTATAGGAACGAGACGATGTCCTGCGATTGGGCGCTCGCCGCCTGACCGTGCGGGGACTCCGTCTTCGTGATCGTGGCGCCAACCTTCGAAAGAAAATGCCAGCGTTCCGCGGCGTCCATGACGTGAATGGTAAACGTATCCTCATTGCGGACAAATCCGGTGACAGCGCCCACCGTCACCTGCTCCAGCGGCTTCGCCAATGCTTTCGCGATATCACCCGGCTGGCGGCGCCCTTGAAGCCGGGACAGGTCCGGACCGCGCCGGCC
>JBGSME010000287.1:0-9404 GCA_041740335.1 Bryobacteraceae bacterium
GGCGGCCGCCGCGCCCGGCGCCGGCGCGTGGAAGTTCACCCCCATTGCCTCGGCGCCGCCATTCCACAAAATGGATGAGCCTACACTCTACACGGCGGCGGATGGCTCAATTCACATGATCATTCGCGACGGCACACGGTCGGGCTACCTGATTCGTTCAATCAGCCGCGACGGAGGTAAGTCCTGGAGTCACCCGGTCCATACGAACTATCCCGACGCCACCAGCAAGAACTTCACCGGGCGTCTTTCAAATGGCTCGTACTACTTGATCAACAACCCGAACCAGAAATCGCGTGACCCGCTTGGGATCGCATTCAGCAAGGATGGCTGGGCATACGGGAATCCAGCATTGCTGCGAAAGGGGGCGCCGCCGAGGCGTTTTGCCGGGCGCGCCAAACCGAACGGAAGCTTTCAATACCCGCAGGCGCTTGAGCACAACGGCTCGCTTTGGGTGATCTACTCAACCAACAAGGAGGATATCGAGATCTCTGAGTATAAGATCGGCGCGCTGGGAATGGCTCCATGAGATACCTTCCTGGTCTATTACTGGCCGCTCTCCCGATCCTCGGAGCCAGGCAGTTCGACGTCGTGGTTGTGGGTGGAACACCGGGAGGTGTGGCCGCGGCAGTCAGCGCCGCGAGGGCCGGCCGCAGCGTGGCGCTGGTGGAGTATCACAATCACCTCGGCGGCATGTCGGCGAGCGGGCTGGGAAAGTCTGACATTGAGAACCGCGGAGCGATCGGCGGACTGTTCCGCGAGTTTGTGGGCCGGGTATACCGGCACTATGTAACCCGCTATGGCGCCGGCTCGACAAATGCCAGGCTCAGCAAGGATGGTTACTACTACGAGCCCTCCGTGGCGGAACGTATCTTCGACGAGATGGCGGCCGGTGAGCCGGGTGTTACGGTGCTGAAGTATCACCGTCTGGACGAGGCTTTCCGGCACGGTAAACGCGTGGTGGCGGTACGTGTAACAAACCGGACGAGCGGCGAGGCGGTGGAACTAAGAGGCAAGGTCTTCATCGATGCCACTTACGAAGGCGACTTAGCCGCATACGCCGGCGCCCGGTATCGTTTGGGCCGGGAATCCAGGGCGGAGTTCAATGAACTGCACGCCGGCGTGGTCTACCAGGACTACGAGACCCGCACCTTCATCACCGGCACCACCGGCGAAGCCGACCAGCGGGTGCAGGCGTATACGTTCCGGCTCTGCCTAAGTACCGATCCCGCCAACAGCCGTGTACTGACCGATCCCCCGCCCGGCTATGATCGCGGCGACTATCTCCTCTACATCGACGATTGGAAGGCCGGGCGCATGGGCCCGCCGAAAGTGATGAAGGAGGGCGTCGGCTACTTTGCGCCGACGTTCGACACCGTAGTCCGCGCGCTGTCGATCGCCGAGATACCGAACGGCAAGACCGACGTCAACATGAACCCACGCCCGTTGGGTTTTCCCTTCGCCGAAATCAACCAGGACTACACCGAATCCGGCTGGGAGGTTCGCGAGAAGATCACAGCGCGAATCCGCAACCTGACAATCGGTCTGCTCTACTTCCTGCAAAACGACCAGGCCGTTCCGGCCGGGCAGCGCGCCCTCGCACGGCGCTATCATCTGGCGAAAGATGAGTTTGCCGGAAACGATAACTTCCCGTGGCAACTGTATGTTCGCGAGGCGCGGCGCATTCGCGGCCTCTATACCTTGAGTGAGAGCGATGTGATCGTGGGTCCGGAAGGCGGGCGCACGCGGCTGCACAAGGACAGCATCGCCGCGGGCGAGTTTCCGCTCGACAGTTTCCCGGTGAGAAAGTACCAGAAAGGCCACGATGTGGCCCTTGAGGGCTATCTGTTCATGCTCGACAATATGACACGGCCTTACCAGATCCCGTACCGGATTATGGTTCCGGAGGAGGTGGATGGGTTGCTTGTACCGGTGGCCGCCTCTACCACTCACGTGGCGTTCTCCACCATCCGGCTGGAGCCCACGTGGATGGCTCTGGGCCAGGCGGCGGGCCGCGCCGCGCATATCGCGATTGAGACCGGCAAGCAGCCCAGGGCGATCGACATCGATCGCCTCCAGAGGGAACTATTGCACGACGGGCAAGTGCTCACCTACTTCCGCGACATCGATCGGTCCGATCGCGCCTATGCCGCGCTGCAATACTTCGGAACCAAGGGCTTCTTCGGTGGCTACGAAGCTCGGTCTGGCGATCCTGTAACGCAGAAACAGGCAAGCGAATGGTTGCGGCTCTCTGGCGTCAGCGCGCGCGATGTCCCAGGCGATTGGGACTCTGACCAGCCGCTCTCCCGATCCGACGCAAAGCGGGTGGTGCCCGGCGTTGAAACTGGTGGCGGCGTTACGGTCACGCGGGGCGAGTTTTGCCGGGCGCTCTACGAGTCAGCCGGGCGTTTACCGGCGCGACAATGAGCAGAGCGCCGGACTGGGGATATTGCGAGTCGCCCAGCGCCCGATTCTGCCAGCGTGCCCTCGAGGCGGGTGATGGTAGTATTATTCCGCCGCCAAGCGCGCAAAAGCTGAGGGTGTCGTTCCGACACAAAGCGCGAGAGCTTCATCTTTGCTTCTCCGGCAGCGTTTCGGATGGCTGGCTGGAGTCTGGATGCCACAGTCTGGGGCCATCGCACCCTGTCGAACGGCGCTCAACGCTTCCGCCACGGTGATAGATCCACCTCCACCATTCCCGTCCCCGTCTCCCGAAGATGCTAGTAGTTGCCGAAGGACGGCGCAATCCGGAAGTTATGCATTCGGCTTCCCCCGGTTCTTTCGCATCGAATCGCCACGCATCTCAATGCGGTGAGCATTGTGGACTAGGCGGTCGAGAATACCGTCGGCCAGTGTCGGATCGCCGGTCTGTTCGTGCCAGCGTGAGACCGGAAGCTGCGAAGTTAGAATCGTCGAGCGCACCTGGTAACGGTCCTCGCAGATCTCCCAGAAGTCGCGGCGCTCGGGTTCGGACAGTGGAGCCATCGCCCAGTCGTCGATCACCAAAACATCAATGCGGCTGAGCCGGGCCAGCAGACTGCGTAAACTGCCATCTGCCCGTGCCATCCCAAGATCGCGGAACAACGACTGAGCGCGAGTGTAGAGTGCCGAGTAACCGTCGCCGCATGCCTCCTGGGCCAGAGCACAGGCCACAAAGCTCTTGCCCACGCCGGTTGGCCCGAGGACGAAGACGTTCTCGTGCGTTCCGACCCAGGCGGACTGCTGTGTCAGGGAACGGATTACGCTCTTGTCGAGGCCGCGAGCGGTGCGATAGTCGATCTCCTCCACGCAAGCGTTCGGCGTACGCAACTTGGCATTCTTCAGGCGTCGTGAGAGCGCCTGGTTCTCCCGCCAGTTCCACTGTTGATCCACCAACAGGCCGAACCGTTCCAGGAAACTCAACTCACGAGCCGACGGGTCTTGTTCCTGCGTCTTCAACGCCTCGGCCATTCCGAGAAGACGCATTGCTGCGAGTTTTTCGATCATAGGTTGCTTAAGCATCGTCGTTCCTCAATCGAAATACTCTGCGCCATGGATGTTGTCGTGCGGAGGCGGTGGCGATGACGGCGGCGGAGAGCTTGGGGGAATCACGTCGAGCGAGTTCTTCAAGATCGACTTGACGCTTTGATAACGGCACGCTCCGGTAAGCAGTGCCCGTTCCGCCGCAGCTTCCACACGAGCCGGTGAGTACTGGTCAGCGAGCGGAATGATGCCAAGGCAAGATCGGTAGCCCATCTCCGGGTGCGGCTTGTCGGCGAGAATGCGTTCAAACAGCCGAGCTGTATGTGGGCCTATGGTCTGAGCCCAATGCACCATCCGCGACGGCGTCCATTCCAGATGCGCCTGGTGGGAGCGCGGGCGATGTTCGGCAATCGTGACGGCGTGCCCATGGCCGTGTGCACGTAGGTGTGAGGCCACGCGCTGGCTCTTGTGGAAGATCTCGATGGTGGTCGGTGTCGAGCGTACTTCCACCAGTTCTTGAACCAGGTGTAAGGCACGCTGTAGTAGTTCGTGTCGAAGGCGATGTGATAGTCGATGTTGACTCGGGCTCGGGACCATTCGCTCAGGTCAAAGCGCTCCACCGGGAGCGGACTCATCGCAGGCTTGTCCACTGTCGAAAACTGCGTCGCTCTGGAGCCCTCGCGCTTACGGAACGGTCGCTGGTTGATTCGGTCGCGAAGCTCCCGGATCGCTTGGTTTAACTCTTCAATCGAGAAGAATTTTCGATTCCGCAACGCGGCGACGATCCAACGCTCCGCCAAGAGCACACCGGACTCAACTTTAGCCTTGTCCCGAGGCTTGTAGGGTCGCGCTGGAACTACTCCGATGCCGTAGTGCATGGCCATTTCCTGGTAAGTCCGATTCAGGTCTGGATCGTAGCGGCAGGCTTTGGTGACGCCGGTCTTGGTGTTGTCCGGCACCACCAGTTTCGGCACGCCTTGATAGAACTCGAAGGCCCGCACGTGAGCGCCGATCCAGCTTGCCAACTGCTCGTCGGCAGTGGCTTCGGCGTAGGTGTAGGAACTGGCCCCCATCACGGCGATGAATAGATGTGCCTGCTGCACCGGACCACCACGGGGATCATGAATCGGTATCGTTGTTCCGGCCCAATCGACGAACAGCTTCTCGCCGGCCTTGTGCTCCTGCCGCAGCACCACATCCTGTTTCCGCCGCCACCGCTGGTACAGTTCGCAAAAGCGGCTGTACTGATAGCCGTCCGGGTTTGCCTGCCGGTACTCCTCCCAGAGCAACTGTTGCGTCACGTGTGGATGTTGCTGCCGCTGCCGGTGAAGATCGGCGAAGTCGGGCATTGCCAGCACCGGCGGGCGACTGCGCGGCGGACCGCCGAACAACGCGGTCTCAAGCCGGTCATCGTCCCACTCCGGTCCAAGCGGCCACGTGATCTTGGCAGCTTCGGCCCGCTGTAAGTACTCGTGTGCGGTGCCGAGGCCAATCGAGCAGCTTCGCGCGATCGCTCGCAGCCCCAGTCCCACATCAAACTTCAATCGAAGAACTTCTTTGATCTTGCGCACGGACAATCTCCTCGCTGGCAAGTTGATCCTCCCTTCGAGGGGGAGGCTGCCTGCCATTGTGTTGTCCAGCGCCGCTATCTGCCTGTGGAAATCATTCCGGCGAAGCCGAACGCAGTTCCGGGATCGGCCTGAAACTGTTCGGCTTCATCCCGGAACCGGTGTTCACCTTCATCCCGGAATCCTGTTCGGGATCAACCCGGAACACCGTTCGGCATCATCCAGGAATCGCGTTCATCTTGCCCCGGATTCCCCAGCTCCACGCCCACGCCCGGTGTGCCCGAACGCCGTTCGCAGGGCACTCCATGCATCCAGCCTTCCTTCTGACGTGCTTACACTATCCTCCTCATACGAAGCGGGCCGAGCCTCTGGCGGGTGACCGACGGTCCCCGGTATGCAGCGAGTCAGGTGCAGCATAAACTTGCTCGTTCGCAGCTTCCGTACTTTGGTGCCTTGCGGTCCCTCCCGGCACGGCGCAATACTCACAGCATGAAAGGCAATGAAGAAGCCTCCGCCAGAGCTCTCGAGAGCCTGCTCACGAAGCTCAGCCTCACTTGCGCGTGGAAGCCCGCCTACCCTGAGAATGACTTCCCGGACTTCGTGTTCACGGTGAGCAGCGACAGTGTCGTTGAGAGCTGGGCGGTAGAGTGCACCGAACTCCACCAGTACGTTGCACACCGCGATAAAGAGAAGAGCAGGGTGGGGGTTGATCGAGAGATCGAGAGACTTTGCGAGAACATCAAGGCCAAAGCCCTCGCAGGTTCGAACAGGAAATACTTGATCACGGCAATGGGCCCGAACTATGGCGTTCCATCGTCAGTGATCGAGCAACGCGCACTCCATTACATCGAGAGCGGCCGAACAGAGCGCGAGGCCTTGGACATTCCCGAAATCGACGAAGCGGACCCGGTGGCTCGTGCGGTGAAGGAACGCGTGGCGGTGGAGCAAGCAAAGGTCCACATTGAGACCTTGCTCTCACCAGTACCCATCGTCTATGGATATGGCCTCGACGGATCGACGATGAACGCGGACGGCAAGAGTCTGAGCGCCGATGTTGACGCTGTGCTCCGCTACGCCCTCACGCGCATCCTGGATGACAAGCTGCCGAAGCTTGCACAATGTACGAGCTTCAAGCGGCGCATCCTGCTGATCTGGCTCGGGTATTGGCTTGCGGAGCCGGCCCAAGTCAGGGAGTCGCTTGACGCGCTGAATTGGAACAGGAGCAGCATCGATACTGTTCTCGTCGTTTTACCTGACGGGAACGCACACTGGGTTGCTGACCCGGGACAGGTCTTCGTCGGCGAAGCCTAGCGGTCGCCCAAGAGTTCAGGCCGATGCTGAGCCGTCCTCCGGCGCGGAGAACCCGTTTTTTGAACCCGGTGGCTGTCAACGTGGCTGTCAATCCCGATAAGCCAAAGGCGAACTGAAACGTAAGTGCTTGAAATGGTTGGTGGGCCCTGTAGGATTCGAACCTACGACCAACGGATTATGAGTCCGCTGCACTAACCGCTGTGCTAAGGGCCCACGATCGTCCTCAATCCACGCCGCCCACGCATGGAAGCCGCTATTTCAAGCGTTCTCATCGAATGTAGCACGAACCCCACGCGATCCTCCGCACCCACACAGTATACTGGCCCTGTGATGTCAATCCGGCTGTGGATGTGGACCGTGCTCCTCTGGCTACCAGCCGGGCTTGCCGCCGAAGACTGGCCGCAATGGCGCGGACCCCAAAGCCAGAGCATCTCCACCGAGACGAACTTACCCACCGCGTGGAGCACCACCAGGAACGTCGCCTGGAAGGCAACACTCGCCGGGACCGGCGCTTCCTCGCCAATCGTTTCGAACGGCCTCGTGATCGTTACTTCCCAAGTGGGAAGCTATTCCGACGCCGACGGGAACGACCCAAGACTTGCTCGCGATGACCGCGCACTTGCCGCGCAAGAGAATGCCATTGGCTCGGTCCGCTCCGGAGACGGCAAGGTGTACCTTGTGGTCGAGGCGTTCGATCGCGCGGGCGGCAAACGGCTGTGGGAATACAGAATAGCCGCGAGTGGCCACCGCCCGGAGCTCCACGAAAAGCATAACCTCGCAACGCCAACTCCTGTTACCGATGGCAAGCTCATCTACGTCTGGTTCGGCAACGGACAGGCGGCGGCCCTCAACCGCCAGGGCCGCGAAGTCTGGAAGCGGAACCTGGGTGACCACGGCCCCTTTGTGAACAACTGGGGCCATGGCAGCTCGCCAATGTTATACAAAAACTTGGTCATTTTCCTGGTGGACCATCGCCCGGTCTCCTACTTACTCGCCCTTGATCCGGCCACCGGCGAGCAGCGTTGGAAGGTGGATCGTGGACGCGGACGCGTCTCCCACAGCACTCCTGTCGTGATCGCTACTCCCAACGGCAGCGAGCTGATCGTCAACTCCAGCCAGCAGATCGACGCCTACAACCCTGACAACGGCGAACCGCTATGGCACGCCGGCAGTGAGCGCCAAACGCCCATTCCCTCGGCCGTCTTCCACGACGGCACCATCTATCTCAGCCGCGGCTATCGCAACAGCGACATCCTTGCGCTTCGTCCCGGCGGACGGGGCGACGTCAGCACCAGCCATCTGCGCTGGCGCATCCCCAATGGCGGGTCCTACGTCCCGTCGATCCTGCAGTACCAGGGCTTGTTGTATATGACGAACGAGGTCGGAGTGGTCACGTGCGCCGAGGCTGAAACCGGGAAGACGGTCTGGAAGGAACGCATCGGCGGTATCTTCTTCGCGTCTCCGGTTGCCGCCAACGGGAAGATATACATGCTCAGCGAGACAGGCGAGATGTTCGTTCTTCGTGCCGGCCGTAAAGCCGAAGTGCTGGCGAAGAACGATCTCGGCGAACGCTTTCTTGCCTCTCCCGCCATCTCCTCGGGCGCGATTCTTCTACGCGGAGACAGAACGCTGTTCGCGATCGCCAATATGATACAGTGACGGCGAACATGCCGACACGACGCCAATTCCTCCCGCATCTTCTCTCGCCCGTGCTGCCAGGCTTGGCCCCCGCGTTCGCTCAGGGGCGAGGACGCAAGCCCAACGTCCTGATGATCGCCGTCGACGACCTGAACGATTGGGTCGGTTGTCTCGGCGGCCATCCCGATACACGCACGCCGAATCTCGACCGCCTGGCATCGCAAGGTGTTCTGTTCACCAACACCCATTGCGCCGCGCCGCTGTGCAATCCATCGCGAGCCGCGATTATGACCGGCATTCGCCCGTCCACCTCCGGCGTCTATGACAACAACCAACCGATGCGCAAATCGCCGGCGCTGAAAGACGCCATCACGATGTCGCAGCATTTCCGCGCCGGCGGCTATCGCGTGGTCGGCGGCGGCAAGATCTATCACGGCGCCTATCCGGACCCCGCCAGTTGGGACGAATACTTCCCCTCTCAGACCAAGAACAAGCCCGACGATCCGATGCCGGCGCAGCGGCCGGCCAACGGCATTCCGAAGACAGGAAACTTCGATTGGGGACCGGTGCCGGAACCGGACAGCAAGATGGGCGACTTTCAAGTGGTGGACTGGGCGGTAGGCGAGCTCAACCGCAAGCAGAACCAGCCGCTGTTCCTAGCCTGCGGGCTCTTCCGCCCGCACCTGCCCTGGTACGTGCCCGCCAAGTACTTTGACTTGTTCCCGCGCGACAAGATCGCGCTGCCGCGCGTGAAGCTGGACGATCTTGACGACGTTCCGCCGATCGGAAAGAAGTTCGCCAGACCGAACGGGGACCACAAAAGCGTGATGGATCACAATAAGTGGCGTGACGGCGTGCAGGCCTATCTCGCGTCGGTGGCGTTCATGGACGCCACCCTCGGACGCCTGATGGACGGTTTCGCCAAGAGTCCGCTGGCCCGCGACACGATCGTGGTGCTGTGGAGCGACCACGGATGGCATCTCGGTGAAAAGCTGCATTGGCGTAAGTTCACGCTATGGGAAGAGGCCACGCACAACGTGTTCATGATGAACGCGCCGGGCCTCACCAAACCCGGCGGGCGATGCTCGCGGCCCGTGAGCATGATGGATTTGTATCCGACGCTCACCGATCTATGCGGGCTGGCGCAGCGGAAGGAACTGGAAGGCGTATCGATACGGCCACTGCTGCGCAATCCGCAGAGCGACTGGAACCGCCCGGCGGTCACCACATACTTCCGCAACAATCATTCGGTGCGCGACGAGCGCTGGCGCTATGTTCATTACTCCGACGGCGGCGAGGAACTGTATGATCATCGCGCCGATCCTCAGGAGTGGACCAACCTCGCCAGCCTGAGCGAGTACACGGCCGTCAAACGGGACCTCGCCCGATGGTTGCCGCGCGTGAACGCACCCGAGTCGATTCATGAGC